>DSDR01000042.1 GCA_011048645.1 Phycisphaerales bacterium | reverse complement strand
TCAATCTGCGTCAGACAGGAATAGCCCGCACTGGCCGGCTCGTGAACCAGTTTATGATAACGCGGCGGCCAGGTCATCCCATCGTCCCGACTGGCCTTAATGGTCACATGACGCCGCGGGCCGGAGGAGACCGCCGGATTGGAAAACAACAGCAGATCATCCTGATCGCTTTGCTTTCTTGAAAAGCGAATCAGGCTGGCCATACAAACCGATTCGGGCAATGCGCTGCGGCTGCTGGGATGCACCTGCCAGGTTTTACCCAGATCATCGGTTGTATAGACGGATCGGCTGCCGCCGCGATTGTCCCGCATATTGAGCATCAGCGAGCCGTCAGACAGTTCGGCCACCTGGGCCTCGGTCGTGTTGGGTTTGGCGCCGGTTCCGATGGTCCAGCGTCGGCCATGGTCCCGACTGTAGATAATCGTCGAATGCGGCATGTTGTGCTCATCCTTGAATTGAGCGGGAAAGACCAGCGTGCCGTCGCGCATGGTGATGCCGTTGCCCGGCCCGTTGAACACCAGACGCCACTTGGGATCTTTGATTTGTTCGGTAATATTGATGGGCTGCGACCAGGTTACGCCGTCGTCGGTGCTTTTGGTCAGAACGAACTGTCCGGTCTCGTCCGGCGTCATTCCCGGACCGGAGCCGTGCCAGGCGCGGTTGCCCTTGCTCCACAGCGCTGCAACCCAAACGGCGCCGGTTACCCTGTCAACCAGCACAGACGGGTCGCCGACGCCGTTTTGGTTATGCGGCGGCCCCATATCGAGAATGACTTTCATTGGCTCCCAGCTTTGCCCGCCGTCGGTGCTGCGGCTCATGCCCACATCGATATTACCGGGCAGATCGCCCATCCCGTGGCGGCGGATATCATAAACGGCGATGAGCGTTCCCCTGTTGGTCGTCGCCAGGCCGGGAATGCGATAGGCCGGCACGCCGTCGTCGCCCGCGTCGCGCAGATTGTACCCGATTCGCTGAACGATTGGCTCTGACAGCGCCACTGCTTCATCGCCGTTATCGAACCGAACCCGAACGTCGCTAATGGCCGCCCGGTGCAGCAAGTCGGCTGACGGCTTGAGCGTATAGGACACCCAGAAATAATTCGCCCCTTCCATCAGCTCCTGATCGCCGTTGACAATGACGCGCGAAGCCGGCGTGGCGGATGTTGAAAACGGCTGGCCGGCGGAGAATCGATTTTCATTGCCGGTATAAAAAACATCAATGGAGGCGATGTCATCCGGATTCGTCGTTGGCTTTGTCGAAAAAAGAATCTGTTTGACTGATCGCGGCTCCAGACTGCCGACGACATCAATCTGTATTCTCAGCAGCGGATTGCGGGGCTTTCGTATCAGAACGGGAGCCACACCCGGCGACTGGGCCGCGACCTGTTCAATACGCGCCGGGATCGGCTGATGAAAGACAACATCGTCAATCAGGACGCCCGTCTCTTCCGGCGACGTACACACCCAGCGGAGTTTCTGAACGGGCTGCGGCGGCAGTGCGATTTTGACATGGCTTAAAAAACGCGCTCCGACGCGGATTGTCTCATCGCCGTTGTAAAGTTCCCGCCACCCCTGCTCGGTTTGGGCGTAGAGGCGAAACTGAAACGGCTCACGCGCCGTCCACCGCTCGGCCCAAAATGACACATGCGAGACTGTTTTCCCGCCAAACTCCGGCGTCAATTCAAGCGCCGTTCGCGCCCCGCCGAACAAACGAAGCGATTGCCGGCCGCTCTTGGCATAGGCGGCAGTGATCTCCGTCTTGCCATGGGTTGTGTTCCATTGCCCGACTTCATTGTCCAACTCGGAAAAAACGCCGCGCGGGTCATTTTCAAACGATGTGGCCAAAAGGCCGTCGCCCTGCACTTGAACGATCACGGCAAGAGCGAATACCATACTTGTAAGCACTGTCTTATTCATCGATTTCTCCAATTTCACTTTAGCAATTACACCTACCGGCTTCATTATTGAGTTGCCGGATTCGATTCCAATGTGTGGATCGTCAGACCCTCGACCGATTCGGCCCGCGGGGCGGCAAAGAACAGACTGCTGATATAGCCGGCCGCCACACAGAAGACCACACCGACCGTCGCATACAGCAGAAAATGAACCTGCGTATGGCCCTGGACCCAATATAAACCGGCCGCGCCGCCAATCGCACCGATCACCGCGCCGATCCCATTGGTTCGCACGGTAAAGATGCCCAGACAAAACAGCCCGCACATCGCCCCGCCGACCAGTCCGAGGATCGTCATAAACATATCCCAGGCCGATTTCACATCCGAGACGATAAACAGCACCGCCAGCGCTGTCCCCAGACAGCCCAACCCGGCGGTAATCACACGGGCCAGCAGCAAATAACGCTTCTCCGATTGGATCCAATTGAACGGCCGCACGAAATCGGTGACCAGCGCCGCCGAACAACTGTTCATACTGGTCGAAATCGTCGATTGGGCGGCGGCAAAAATGCCGGCAACCAGCAGTCCCCCGATTCCCACCGGCAATTCACGAGCAATAAACAGGGTAAAAATGGCGTCATTTCGAAACGTCGGATCCAGCCGTTCCGGATGGCTTTTATAAAACACAAACAATGCGGTACCGACAGCAAAGAACAAAATGGTCGTCGGCACCACTGCAATAGCATTCGTCCAGATGGAACGGCGGGCACGCTCGATATTCGAGACGGACATATATCGCTGCACCACCGCCATGTCGGACGAATACGGGACCAGGCTTTGCCCGATACCGCCCAGCAGCACCACCCACAGCGCCGCGGTGGTGATACTGGATGCGGAAAAATCCCAGTTGATC
Source organism: Phycisphaerales bacterium (assembly GCA_011048645.1). Taxonomy (GTDB): domain Bacteria; phylum Planctomycetota; class Phycisphaerae; order Sedimentisphaerales; family Anaerohalosphaeraceae; genus T3Sed10-213. The sequence goes on along the minus strand of DSDR01000042.1, from coordinate 838 downwards.
AGATGAAACTTGTGCTCGGCAGCGGCCAGCGTCATAAAGCTGTCGAAGCCGCCCTCCAGCCGGGCCAAAATCAGCCCCAATGTCAAAATCGCCCCGCCGAGCAATACGAAACTCTGGATGGTGTCCGTCCAGACCACCCCTTCCAGGCCGCCCAGCGTACAATAGACAATGCTCAACACACCCATCATCAGGATACATTGAATCTCGGTCAGCGGCGTAATGGCCGCCAGCGCCAAGGCCGGCAGATACAACACCACCGCCATTCGGCCGATCTGAAACAGAATAAACGAGGCACTGGCAAACAGCCGCACAAACCGATTAAATCGCTTTTCCAGATATTCATAGGCACTGGTGGCGTCAATTTTTCGGAAAAACGGCAGGAAATACAAAATCACAAACGGCGTAACCGCCACAACCATCATATTGACCAGAAAGAAGACCCAGTCGGTCATATAGGCCTTGGCCGGAATCGCCAGAAACGTAATCGAGCTGAGCATCGTGGCAAAAATACTCAACCCCGCCACAAACCACGGCACCCGCTGGCCGCCGCGAAAGAAATCGTCGGAACTTTTGTTTCGAAAGGCAAAAAACACCCCCACGCCGATCATCAACAGCAGATACAGACCAATGATGGAAAAATCCACCGCGCCAAACGCCTTGCGCTGCCGGCCGGGCACAATCGACCAGATCTTCGGCGTGCGCACACGGGGACGAATCTCACCGGCGGCAAGGAGAATCGGGCTGTTGACGGCATCGCCCCACCGAACCGCATGGGTCGTGACCTGATTGGCCGGTATCGGGCCGGCGTCGATCCAGGTATTGGTAATGGTATGATAGG
>DSDR01000326.1 GCA_011048645.1 Phycisphaerales bacterium | reverse complement strand
CTGAATGACGTGTACAACTGGCTGGGGCGGTCGTTTTGGACGGCAGATTATACGGCCAATGCGTCGTACAACGAAGTTCGTATTTGGGATGGGGCACTGACACGTCCGCAGCTTGATGCGCTGCATCAGCTCGGCCCGGACGAGATTCAGGAGCCTCAGGAGCCGGACGAGCAGCCCGGTACTCTGGGCGTGCGTCAGATGGAGTGGCTGGATCGCGGCGTCGTAGCGGTACGCCGCAACAGCAGCGAGGTGTTTGTCAGTTGGCGGCTGCTCGGAACCGAGTGGAAAAAAGACATCGGGTTTCATATCTATCGCGGCGGCACGCGGGTCACCGCCGCACCGATCACAGGAGCAACCAATTATATCGATACCACGTCAGCCAACGACACATACCGTGTCTCGGCGGTCATCGACGGCGTCGAGCAACAGCCCAGCGAACCGGTGGCCGTCTGGACGACGCCTTATCTGGAAATTCCGCTGTTAAGGCCGGCCGGCGGTACGACGCCGGACGGGGTCAACTACACCTACAGCCCCAACGACCTGAGCGTCGGCGACCTGACCGGCGATGGAAAATACGAAATAATTGTCAAGTGGGATCCATCCAATGCCAAAGACAACGCGCATTCCGGCTACACGGGCAATGTCTATCTGGATGCGTACACCCTGGACGGCGAGTTTTTGTGGCGCATCGACCTGGGCGTCAATATCCGCGCCGGGGCGCACTATACCCAGTTTATCGTTTACGATCTGGACGGCGACGGCAGGGCGGAACTGGCCTGCAAAACAGCGCCGGGAACCATTGACGGACAGGGCCATTTCGTGCTCTTGCCGGGCGATGACCCCTATGCCGATTATCGCAACAGCAGCGGTTATATTCTCAGCGGGCCGGAATATCTGACCGTATTTGACGGTTTGACCGGGGCTGAGCTGGCGTCCACAAAATTCTATCCCGACCGCGGCACGGTCCGTGACTGGGGTGATACGTACGGCAATCGGGTGGATCGATTTCTGGCCTGTGTGGCCTATGTGGACGGCCAGCGACCCAGCCTGATTATGGCGCGCGGCTATTACGGGCCGCAAAGCGGGCTGCCGGCGCGCAACGAAATCGTTGCCTACAACTGGCGCGACGGCCAACTGAGCCAGGTGTGGTATTTTAAGGCCGGCCTGCGCATCAACAACAACATTAATGTCGAATACATCGGGCAGGGCAATCACAGCCTGGCCGTCGCCGACGTCACCGGCAACGGCAAAGACGATATTATTTACGGATCGGCGACGATCAGGCACGACGGAACCGGATTATATTCGACCGGTCTGGGGCACGGCGACGCCCTGCACGTGTCCAATATGGATCCGACCCGGCCGGGCTTTGAGGTGTTTATGCCGCACGAATCGCCCGGTTCCAACGGCGGCGTCGGGGCGTCGTTTCGGGATGCCGCCACCGGACAGGTGCTCTGGTACACCACGGCCACGTCCGATGTGGGACGCGGCGTGGCCTTTGACGTCGATCCGCGATACCCGGGTTATGAAGCCTGGGCGACCAACAGCGGAGCGCTGTACAGCGCCAAAGGCGAACTTATTTCTTCGTCGCGTCCCTCGCGGGTTAATTTCGGGGTATGGTGGGACGGCGACCTGCTGCGCGAGTTGCTGGACGGCACGGTCATTGACAAGTGGAACTGGAATACCAACAGTCTCAATCGAATGCTGACGGCCTACAATTACGGCGCCGCGCAAAACAACGGGACGAAGGCCAACCCCGGTCTGGCGGCTGACATCCTCGGCGACTGGCGCGAAGAGGTCATTTGGCGCCACTCGGACAACACCCGTCTGCTGGTCTTTACGACGACGATACCCACGGAACATCGGCTTTATACGCTGATGCACGATCCGGTGTATCGGCTGAGTGTGGTCTGGCAGAATGTGGGCTACAATCAGCCGACGCATCCGGGCTTTTTCCTCGGCGAAGGGATGGCGCCGCCTCCAACGCCCAGGATTCGCTATGCCGGCGTGCCCGATGAGGGCATCCTGTGGCAGTGGTGGGAGGATATTCCCGGCTGGTCGCTCAGGGAACTGCTCGAACATCCGAACTTCCCCGACCATCCCGACGGAAAAACGTATATTGACCGGTTTGAAACCCCGCGCGACTGGAGTGATTACTACGGATCGCGTCTTCGCGGTTATCTGGTTCCGCCCGAAACCGGCAACTATACCTTCTGGATCTCCGCCGACGATACGGCGCGGCTTCTACTCAGTTCCGACGCGCGCGCCGAAAACGCGCAGATCATCGCCGCCGTCCCCGAAAATACGGGCTATCACCAGTGGGATAAGTTTGAATACCAGCAGTCGGCGCCGATGCCGCTGGTCGCGGGCCGAAAGTATTACATTGAGGCGCTGCATAAAGAAAATGCCGGCGGCGACCATCTGGCCGTGGCCTGGCAGGGACCGACGCTTGGTCAGCAGATCATCGAAGCGCCTTATCTTAAGCCGTGGCGGGGTGAGTTTTTCGGCGATCTGAACGCCGATGGCGTTGTTGACGGCGGCGATTTGGTGCAATTGGCTGAATGGTGGTTGCTGACCAATTGTGATTTACCGCTGCATATTGATTTGAACGGTGATTGCACGGTTGATTTAAGTGATTTTTCAATTATTGCTCGCCAATGGCTTGGCCTGACAGGCGATTAGCTCGGCACGTAAGTTGACTAAGGCGGTCGCATTCGTGCACCGGACTTTTCAAAACCCGTCAAATTAGACTTGACATCGGCGCCGGTCGAGTCTAAGGTGCGTGTTGAGTAATCAACCGATAAACAGATTAAACGGGAGACAGGTGCCATGTCAGCAGTGAAGCGTCAGTTGGTGTATATTGGATTGCTGGGGATGTCCTTATTGGTTTTAGCTTCCGGATGCGCTGCAAATTCCCACACCGTCTTCAGTCCGGACGGCAACGTCGGGGTTTACTTTTCGCTGGACTCGGAGGGCAGGCCGCACTACGCCGTGCGGTTGGATGACCGGCCGGTGGTTCAGCCGTCGGCCCTCGGACTGGTGCGAAGCGATCAGTCCTTTTCCGACGGGTTGACGCTGGTGCGTACGTCCGCGGTGCAGCGCGTCGCTGATCGTTATACGATGCCGCACGGCAAGCGTCAAGTGTGCGTTTATGAGGCCAATCGCCGCGTCTTTACACTCAAAAATCCGAACGGTCGGATGGTGCAGATCGTGTTTCAGGTGTCCAATGACGGCGTGGCATTCCGATATGCGTTTGATGATGCATCCGAGCAGCGTGTGTCGGTCCTGTCCGAACAGACGGCCTTTGCATTTGATCCGGATACCCAGGCGTGGCTGCATCCGATGCAGCCGGGCAAAAGCGGCTGGGAACAAACCCAGCCGTCGTATGAGGAGCATTACGTGGTGGATACCGTTGGCAAGCCCTCGCCGCACGGAGAGGGGTGGTGCTTTCCGGCGCTGTTCAAGACGCCTCAGGGCGATTGGGTGCTCATCAGCGACACCGATGTGGACAGAAATTATTGCGCCGCCCGGCTGGCGCATCGCAGCGACGGCGGGGTGTATCGCATTGCCTTTCCGCATCCGCAGGAGCACCGCGGGTCGCAGGATCCCGTCGAACCGCAGGTGACGCTGCCGTTTGAGTCGCCCT
>DSDR01000214.1 GCA_011048645.1 Phycisphaerales bacterium | reverse complement strand
TTTTTTATGTCCTGAATTCCCCTATGGCGTAATTTTACGCCCACTTTGAGTTCGCCCTCTTTTTTTCTACCAGCTTGATAAGCGATTTCACCAGCGTTATTATCTTAATCAGAAACTGATATTTTTGATCTGTTGGATTGCGGACATTCGGATTCAAACGGGCTGCCGCACAGCAGCCACTGCGTTGCCAATTCAAGCAGATCGTTTATATCAACCTGTCCGGATTCGGCGACATCGGCCCGGTCGCAGTCCGGCTGTCCGGCACAGGCGTCGCGCAGCCAGTGTGCGGCAAGCAAGGCAAAGTCGGCCCAATCGACCCTGCAATCACCGTTGATATCCGCCGTCAGCGCCGCATCGCAGCGGATATACGTTGAGATCTGAAGTTCCACCTCATACCGTCCCGGACGGGTAAACGCCCAATTGTTATGCGTGTGTTGACCGGCGGGAATGTAGAACACATCCGACTCAGTGATACCGCCGTCGAAGGTGGAAAAGAACACTGTCGGCGATGCGCCGGCCTCCTGCCACATTGCCAAATGGCCGTCTTCGGGGCCGCGGACTTCGACAAGATTGACGCGCAGCCAGCGACCGGGGGCGTTTGCGTTGCGAGTCGGATCATTCGGATCCCACAGACAAAGGGCGTTGTGTTCGGCGGCGGTCATATCCTGCGAATCAACCCCTGGCGCAGGCGGCTGTTCCTGGTCGTAGTACCAGAAGGTTTCCCCCGGTGCGGCGCCGATAAAGGCAAACGCCGGCGGTACAGCGCCCTGAAAAGCGAACCGATGTTCGGTCCCCAACGCAAAGTATGCCTGCTCGGTTTCGATGCGGGTATCGCTCGCCGGGCGGTCGGTCTTGATGTGCACATCCCATCCGGAAAAACGCAGCGGAATTTCGATGTCCGTGTGCGCCGCCGGTATCGTCTGCGCCGTGTTCGGATCGGACGGCGGTGTTTCCACGCCGAAGTGCAGCGTGACGACAGGGCTTTGGCTCAGGACACAATAATCGCCATAGACTGCCGCGCTGCCATAAAACACAACGCACAAACAGGACGCACAGAGAGAGAAGTTCATCGGTTTCATTGGATTTATTCCTCTATTGGGTTGGTTTTGCGAAATTGATATTCCGGTCGGACATCTCTTTGACGGCTTCGGCGGTGAAGACCTCAACGCCTGTATCGGCGTACAGAAACAGTGTTGAGCCGCGGGTATTGTCTTCGTTGGGGCCGCCGGTTCGGTAGCGGTCCGGCTGGATGTCGGCACGTATGGCGGTCCATCGCTGCTCAGCGTCGTCGGATACGAACCAACTGCGCGAGTGGGTATGATCCGCTCCCGCGTCAATGACGTTCCAGCGGTCGGCGGCGACAAAGACGGTCACCGCGGTGTCTTTGCGCCGAAGACGATGGAGGTTATGAAACGATTTGTCGGCGACAAGCTGACCGAACTGATACCACGGCGTCATATATTCGTTCATAATATAGCTGGTGGTGTTGTTTTCAAGCCGCTCTTTGCCCTGCGGATCGGCCGGGCAAATACGGATTTGATCGACATTTGACAGATACGGCGACAGAGTATAAATCCAGGTCTGCCGCACATCGGAGACGGTATGAGTGGTCAGCGGAAAATCTCCGCCATAGTCGTCGGCGTAAAGCGTCATCGCGATGCCGATCTGCCGCAGATTGCTCATTGACACAAGGCGCTGGGCCATTGTTCGCGCAGTGCGCAGACCGGGCATAACGATGGTCAGCAGCATCGCGACAATCGCAATCACCACCAGCAGTTCAATCAGAGTAAACCCTTTGGAAGGAATTGTCGTACGCACAAGCCCCTGCTTTCTTTGTGTACAGACGCGCGGTCTGAAAACAAGAATGTCCGTAATCCGTAAAACGAAAGTATCGATTTGATGGATTAGGCGCCCGGCGGCGCGCGGGGGATGATGCGGCAGGTCGGAGCAGCGCTGACAAGAGTTTGGCTGGCGACGCCTTCAAAAAACACCGCGACGGGTTGACTGATGTCGGCCGCGATTTGCGCAGGCAGGGTCTTGCCGGCAAGGCCGAACAGAAAGTGACAGATGCCGCACTTGTCGGCGTCGTGGTCTGTACCGGCCGGGTCCTTCGAGCATTCGTCGTGCCGGGGCCGGCAATGGTCCATGCTGTGGGCCGCATGCAGCGGTGCGGCCAGATGCAGCGAGGACGCGATAAACCCCGCCGCGGCCAGAAGCCACACGGCCTGCCGCATGTACCGGATTGTCATCGTTATCGGCAACATGTTGCGCAGAGTCCTTCAATTCGAATTTGCTGCCGGTGCATCGTCAGGCCGTCGGGCAGCTTGACCAGCGGGGTCTCAATGCCAATCAGGCATTCGGTGCGTCGGCAGCGTACGCAGGTAAAATGCGGGTGGCACTGAGTTGCCGTGCAATGATGCGCCGGCTCAAAATGCCATTGCCGCTGCTGCACGAACGCCTTGTGGACCAGATTGGTCTTGACCAGGCTCATCAGTGTGCGGTAAATGGTCGTTTTGTCCGGCGCATCATGACCCAGGCGTTCGGCAATTTGCTGTTGGCTTAAGGGACGTTCGGCCTGCAGCAGGGCCGTCATCACCGCCACCCGCGGCGTTGTGATGCGAAGCCGTTTTTGTTTCAGCATGGCCACGGCCAGACGGTCAGTGTTGTGTTTCATCGCCTGTTTCCTTTGTCTTGTCCGGATTGGGTTTCCCGCACAGCACACAGCCATGATGACCTAAATGAGCGCCGTCTTCACGAATAAACAGTGTTGGAAACACAATATCGCTCAGGCAGCACGGCAACCAGACGGCCAGAAACAAGACAATAAACATTCCTAAAAGCAATCCAAGGCTCATCTGTTCGGGGCTGCTGATCAGCATAAAACTGGCCGAGGCCCACGTGCTGACCAGGACATGCCCGGCGTGTGGAATTTTGGTCGATGGCCGGAAATAGGCCAGCACCACCCCCAGCAAAGCAGCCGGGGTGACCAGATACCACTCTTCAATAAACCCCAGATGCAGGTGGGGCTTGTGGTTGTGATCGCAGTCCGGGCCGTGAACATGGTCGCTGTCGTCGAGGGTGTGCAGGGCGGCATGGGTCGGAATCGTCGCCCCAAGAACCGACTGCCCCAGATACGGCAAAAGCGAATCGCTTAAGGTCGCAATGCCAATAGAACCGACATAACCGATCGCCAAAATAACCAAAAAACTGCTTGCCTTGCGGTGGAGTTTGAACAACGCGGCGGTGACCATCGCACTGAGCACGACGTGCAAAGGATGAAAAACCGCAAACAGCCGCAGGGCGTTTTCTTTGCTGATGTCTTTGAACAGCAGCATAAATCCAATCCCCAGGGCCGCGCCGAGCAGGGTAAACGGACTATGGGCCTTCAGCTCCAGCCCGATGTGTTTGAAACGATCCCATACGGTCATATCTCTGCCTACCTGAAAAATGCGATTCCTTTTTGCAACTTAGTTGCAAATACAATTTATACGCTGATTTTGTTCGTGTCAACCAGAAAATTATAAATTTCGCACGGCCGTGGCGATGATTTCCACCGCCGCCCCGGCCGGCAAGGCTGCGACGGCATAGGCGGCACGGGCAGGGTAGGGCGGCTTAAAAAAATCTTCATAAACAGTGTTTATAGACCCAAAATCA
>DSDR01000290.1 GCA_011048645.1 Phycisphaerales bacterium | reverse complement strand
GTTCTATCAGCCGCACCTTGTCGCCGTAAGACCGCACAATCCGGGCCGTATCGTCAGTCGAACCGTCATCGACCACAATAATCTCCTCCGGCGGCCGCGTTTGAGCCAGCACGCTGTCAATCGCCCGCCCGATATGAGCGGCGCTGTTATACGCCGGAATCACGGCACTGATCGTAATTGTCGTGTTCTGTTCCATTTGTTTTAGGGTTCAGGGGGAGCTTTGGCCAATCCCAATCGAACGGCTGCGGTTTTCAAAAAACGTCGCGTCGATGGTCCGACGGTGCATTTGAATTTGACCCAATAGGGCATCCAACGGCTGAGCTTGGTTTCCGCTTTACACCGTAGATATTCAAGAACAAACCGACGTGTATCGGGGTATTTCTCCAGCAGGTACACCGCCTGTTCTTTTAGTCCGTTACGGGCTTTATGATGTGCGGTTCGCAAAGCCAATCGCATCAGAAACAGCCGGGCCGCCTGCTTTTTGTCCTCCGAACAGTAAGCCAGAATGACATCCGGATCGGTCAGGGCCGGACTCAGCGGAACATCGTGTGCGACCGAAAGCCCGCTGTCCTGTCGATTGTGCCGTACCGCCGCCGGCCCGATGACCATAAACGGTTCATTCAGCACCAGCCGGGCAAAAAAAATGGTGTCTTCGCCGCTCAGACAATGGTCTTCATAGAATCCGCCATAGCGAATCGCCGTTTCGCATCGAACAAGAGTCGTTCCCACATGAAAGAACAGAACCATTGCTTCAATTTGTTTGGGCGGCATTCGGTTGGTGATTAGATGAACACCCGGTCGAACGCCGCGCCGCTGCCAATGGCGCGTCATATCCATCTGTTGCGGCCATTCATAATAATAGGAGCCGACCAGACTGACGGCATTGTTCTCAATAGCACGAACGGCATTTTCAAGATACCAGGGATACCATTGATCGTCCGCATCCAGAAAGGCAATCAGGTCAGCGGTGGCGGCGTTGATACCGGTATTGCGAGCGGCGCCGGGGCCGCGATTGTCCTGACGCAGCAGATTAATACGCGAATCGTCAAACGACTGGACCACCTTGGCGCCCTCGTCGGTTGATCCATCGTCAACAACAATCAGCCGCCAATCCGTATGGGTTTGACTTAGGATGGACTCGATGGTCCGAGCGACCGTACCTTGTTTATTATACAACGGAACGATAATATCTACGGTTGACATATCGGTTTGAGTACCTCAGAAACAACATTTCGGATTTCGACGCCGATCGTTTCCCATTGATATTTTTGCGTTAACAATGTCCAGGCTTCATCGGCAAGCGTTTTGCCCCATGACGGATTATCCATCAACTGCAAACATCGTTCAGCAAACTGTTCAGCGGTGTCTGCCAGCAGAAAATGAATGTTATCCGTCGCATCGATTCCGTAGGCGCCGATTCGCGTCGAAACAACCGGACACCGTTTACTGAAAGCGTCCAAAATTTTGATTCGCGTCCCGCCCCCATAGACAATCGGCACAACCATCGCCGACCAGGTTTGCATCTCCGGTCCGGGATCGGCGATATAACCCAGATACTCGAATCCCTCGGCTTTGACCCGATTTTTTTCAGGGGGCAATGCGCCGATGATCCGAAGGCTTGCATTCGGGCGTTGTTTGAGGATCAGCGGCCAAACCTGATCTCGAAACCAGATCAGACCGTGGTGATTGGCGTGATACCCCAGCGTGCCGATAAATCCCAAACGCAGGGGATCAGGTGGTCCGCAGGTCGGTTTTTCGGCGGGCAACGTAAATCCGTTGGGCACGACAAAGATTTTGTCGTCGCCGCCGAGCAGTTGTTTGTCCTGCTCACTGCACACGACCACCGCCGCGTATCGCTTCAGGGCCTCACGTTCCAGCCGCTTCCATTTGTACGACTGGACGTGGGCGGACAGCCGAAAACGCAGCGTCGTCTGAATCCGGGCGCTCTGTTCATATTTGCAGTGATTCAGGTCGTCCAGATCCATAACCATAGGTGTGGTTCGTGGCAATGAAAACGGCTGGGCCGCACCCAGCGTGTGAAACCATATCACATCATGCTGCGCCGCCAGGGTTTCAAACAAGGCCTGCCCCTGCCGGTCAGCACGAATCCCGCAAAGCGTCGGCCAGTGCATATGAAACTTGCGGAGCAGTTCGCCCCGGCGTTTCGGAAAATCGGTATAAGACCTCAAAAGAATTTGATCAAAGCGGGAGAACTCCTGCCGGCATACGTTGACCGAATCCGAATCGAACCGCCGGTTGATCGCCAGCATCGTTACCTGGCCGCATGGCTTAAGCTGACGCGCGATATGGACGGTTCGCTGCATACACCCGGCATAAGGCGGTGCGATCAGGGCTTTGGTGACATAGAGAATCTTCATCGTTTGCCCCGCAATGCGTTTTTCATCGTGAGATAGATATCCACCAAACGGCGTAACGAACGCGGCAGCCGCAGCCGCAGGGCCGCTTCCCGACAAAAGCGTTTCGGTAACTGCTGATGATAACGTTCCAGCAGCACATGGGCGTCGTCGGTTCTGTCTTGCCGGATCAGGTCGCGAATCCAGATCTGGAGCATATGCGCCGCACAGGCCGCAAAGGCGTCGCTGCGATGATGGTGTTGAGCCAATGTCCGATGCCGTTCAACCAGCTCAATCATATAATCCACCCGGTCGTTGACTTTTGTGGAACTGTCGGGCGTATCCAGATGATACACCGCCAGCGACCGCGGCACATACCCGACCTGCGGAAACTGATAGGCGATGCGAAACCACAGGTCGTTGTCCTGCGCCCGCCGCATTCCCGGCTCAAATCCGCCGACTGCATCAAACACCGAACGATGAATCAGCACCGTAATCGTCGAGATAAAAAAACCCCTGCAATAGGCGGCCAGATAATCCTCAAACACCCGACAGGCGTCTTGGCATTCCGGATGCGCCAAACGATGCGTCTTCCATTGCGGATGCGCCAAAGCCAGACGGGTAAACGACCACTTCAGATGAGGATAGCGATGATGGCCGTCCGCCTGAAGCCGGAGCTTATCGGGCAGCCACTCATCGTCGGCGTCAAGAAACGCAATCCATTGTCCTCTTGCCGCGGCGATTCCGGCATTGCGTGCGACGCTGACGCCGGCGTTGGGCTGGGCAATCAGCCGCACCGCCTCGCCGAATGTCCGCACCGCCTCGGCCGTGCCGTCGGTCGAACCGTCATCGACGACGATGATCTCCTCGGCCGGCCGCGTCTGGGCAAGCACGCTGCGAATCGCGCGGCCGATATGCCGTTCGGCATTCCAGGCCGGGATAATCACGCTGATCTCCATCGCTATCCAAACAGAATGCGCAGTATGTCGTTGTAGGTCACCAGCAGCATCAGCGCCAGAATCAACGCAAGCCCGGCATACGTAATGGCCGCCTGCACCTTTTCGTTGATCGGACGACCGATGATCTTTTCAATCGTCAGCATCACGATCACCCCGCCGTCCAGCACCGGCAGCGGCAGCAGATTCATCACCGCCAAAATCGAGCTGAGCAGACCCAGAAAATACAGATAATGAATCAGCGATGAATCGGCAATCGTATAACTGACGGTAATAATGCCGACCGGCCCCATCAGCGAGGTCGTGGGCACTTCCTGCTTAATCAGCCGATAGAGCGTCATCAGGGTGCGAACG
>DSDR01000082.1 GCA_011048645.1 Phycisphaerales bacterium | reverse complement strand
CGACCCCGGCAGGTAGGCGCCGGCGGGATTGTGTACCAAGTCCAATATCAGGCCGCTATTGGCTGCGCCGTATCCGATCTCATTGAGTATGCGCATCGCCTCAATAACACGACGATACACACCTCTGCCGCGTTGCCGGTCGCTGCGTTCAGCGCGGTAGTCAGGCAGCGAGGCCACCAACTCAACGCCGTTGTCGGCAAAGACCTCCATCAAACGGCGATAGGGTTTTTCCAGCAGAATGACCAGATTACTGCGCAGCAGCACACGCTTGTTTAACTGTACCATCGAGCGGATCAGTGTTTCAATCTCCGGGTGCATTTCGGGCGCGCCGCCGGTGATATCGATGGTTGCGATAGCAGGGTTTTGGGCGACCTTGATGCAGTGAGCCAAAATATCCGACGGCATCTCTTCGATGCGATCCGGGCCGGCTTTGACATGGCAGTGCTTGCAGCTCAGGTTACACCGACGCGTGATGTTCATTTGCAGGGTGTCGATGCCGGCAGCTTTAAGCGGATACAGGCCGCAGCGGCGCAGGTGTTCGGCAAATGCTTGATTGGGATGTGCTGAGAACGTTTCAGTCACGGTTTACATCTCCTTTTTCTTAATAATTTTGCGCATCTGTGTGGCGTGGGCCAATGTGTCGCCGGCCGCCATGGCCGCGGCGACATGGACGGCCTCCATCATCTCATCGTTGTCCAGCCCCAGCGACAGGCATTTATTGGTATAGGCGTCGATGCCCAGGCTAAAGGCGCCGCCGACAACTGACGGATCGCCAAGCGCCGCAGTGATCGCGTCGGCAAAGCCTGCCGGCAGACGCGTATCGGCGTGGACAAACAGCAGGACATCGCCGACGGCCTTGCGAGCGGCAATATTGAGCTGTGCGGCTCGTCCATACGGAATATGAACCACCGTCGCGCCGGCCTGCCGGGCGTGCCGGGCTGTGTTATCGGTGCTGCCGCCGTCAGCGGTCAGAACTTCTACGGCGCCCTGTCTTGCCGAAAGCACAGAGGCTTCAATATGGGCTTGTTCATTCAGTGCGACGATAATTACCGAGATCGTTTGGGCAGAGGCGTTTTGCCATGAACAATGGTCCAGTTGAGACAGGTCGTCCGGCCGGTCGATATCCGATAACATCGGTAATTGTGCCGGTTGAAGACCAAGCATCTTGACGTGCGCAAGGGTTTGTGCATAGACCGCGTCTGTGCCCCAGTCCACATCCGAAAACAATTCAGGCATCGGACGGTTGAGTCCAATCAAATAGTAGCCGCCGTCCGTGGCCGGGCCAATCGCGACGTGACTGTCATTTAATGCCTCGAACGCATTGGCCAGGATGGTTTCATCCAATGTCGGGCAATCGCTGCCGATGATAACCACACGATCAAAACCATCGTCAAAGGCCTGCTGAAAGGCATCGCGCATCTTTTGCCCTAAATTGCCGTCGCCTTGTCGCACATAGGCCAAATCGCGCCCCAACCAGCGCCGCATTGGGCGGTGGGTTCGACCTTGATAGCGAACCTCAATCGCCGTTTTATCCGTTGCCGCAAAACAGCGCGACTTCAGTACAGTTTGGCCGGTCATCCATGACTGCAAGTCAGCGGCCGCCTGTGCACCCAATGACGGAATCAGTCGCGTCTTGGTTTTCCCCGCAACCGGATAACGAGTAAAAATAATCAACTTTTGTTTTTTCGCACTTTTCATTTCATTATCAGCAGCAGGCGCCTCCGGGATTGGGATTGTCGTCTGTTCTGGAGGCCGCCGGAGAGCATTCAAACGGACCAAAATGGACAGAGCGGTCGCCGTGGATCTGAAAGTGGCGGCCGTAGCGGGTCTCTTGCAGCATGGCCGCCGTATTGCCGCAGACAAGCATGGGCTTGCCGGTAAAGAAGCGATGATGGTCGTCCAGATCAAAATAGTGCGGCCAATCCGGGATCGTGCCGTTGTAAATCGCTGCCTGTCCATAGTCCTCGCAAATATCTTCAAGGCACTCCAGCTTAAACGCCCGCACCGTAACCGAATAAAAATCAATCATCCCGATATGCTGTTCAATCTCCGGGTTGTTCAGCTCGATCCTTCTGCTGGTTACGGCACGAAAATCCCGATAGCCAAGCGACTGAAGAAGTCGTCTGAAATCCTCTTTGTACATGGCTCCTGCAAGACATTCGCCATGCAGGACAGGGTCTTGGTGGAACTCAGACGGCACGCGACGACCGGCGAAGACATCGGCAAAATACAACTCCCCGCCGGGTTTTAAGATGCGAAAGATTTCCGAGAAAACCTGTTTTTTGTTTGGCGACAGGTTCAACACACAATTAGAGATCACAACATCGACAGAATTATCGGCCATATCCAACGCCTTTAAATCTTCGATATAGCCCTGGCGAAATTCGATATTCGGCTGTTTATATCCAAACCGCTTCATCTGGGAATCACGGTTTCTGATAGCCACCTCAATCTGTTCGTTCGTCATATCCACGCCGATGACAGTGCCGGTCGGACCTGCTAACCGAGCGGCGACATAGGAGTCGCGGCCGGTTCCGCAACCCAGATCAACGACCGTACAACCCTCCAGCAGCGGGGGCAAGGGCGAGCCGCAGCCGTAAAAACGGGCAATGATCTCGTCATTGATTTCGCTTAACGCCGCCTTAACCGCCGGTGAAAGATGATTCCCATTGCAGCAGCAGGCACTGGTTTTCAAGTCCTCGCTTTTCTGCAGGATTTTTCCATAGTATTGCTTTAGCTTGTCCTGATCAAATACGTGTTCTGTCATAAAAGATACTTTCGTTTATATTGGATTATCTTTATCACTGCCATAGCCGCAATTATCGGGAAAAGCGGCCTTTCCCCAGCCGGCAAGCCAGGCGAACAGCCGGGGACCAAAGTCACGGGCCGGATTGATGCCTGCCTGCGTTAAGGGGGCGATTAAACAAATGATGGAGGTTACCGTTAATCCTATGAAAACCGGAGCAAGCGTATCGTCGGGTCTTCCGACATTGCAGCCTTCGGTAAGGGTAAAAATCAGCAGCGCCAGAAGAAACGTCCCAAAAGCTTCTGCTCCAAAGGCATTCAGAAAGGATACTTCTGCGATTTGAGCAGTTGGATTGGGATAGTACTCACCGAACATCATCGCGGTCTTAATAGAATCCTGACTGCCGCGAATAATTCCATGTAAATTTTCATAAGAACGGATCGATTCGGACAGCAGCATATAAAGAACCGCAGCCGCAACAAAAACTCCGATGAATTGTGCAAGCAGATATACAGGCAGACGTTTAATCGTCATCCGTTTCCCTAAAACCATTGCGACACTGACAGCGGGGTTCAGATGGGCACAGGAAAGATGCCGTGTCGCATAAATCGCAAGCGTTACGCCTATCCCCCATGCTAATGCCACTTGAAGCAGTCCCTGATGTGCATCAAACAAAACAGATACTGCCACAGAACCGCAGCCAAAGAGAACCAATAGAAAAGTTCCTATCAGTTCCCCGATAAATTCTCTTTTGTACATCATGTCATCGAGTCCATTTTAACCAATTTGTAAATAGTTTTTTGACGCCCGGTGTCAATCGTGTTCGATTATAGGCATCGGCCAACTGTTTGATTGTTTCCGCTTCGGTCGGATAAGGATGGATGACAGCCGCTATTTTGCCAAGCCCGATGCCTTCAACGATGGCCAGTGTCAATTCGCT
>DSDR01000023.1 GCA_011048645.1 Phycisphaerales bacterium | reverse complement strand
TTATCCGACTATGTACAGTTTGAACCGGACTACGCCGGTGCTGCGCGGAAAAATTTCCTGAACCGTCTGTCGGTGATCAGCGTACCGGCACGTAAGCCGATGGCGTACGGCTTGTTTGCCATCGAAGCCATGGCCTGCGGCGTGCCGTTCATTGAGCCGGACTGCGGCGTGTTTTCGGAACTGGCCCGCCATGGCGGAGGCGCTGCTTATGCTCAGAACAATCCGGTGCATCTGGCCGAGATGTTAAGGGATGTGCTCAGCGATCAGGCACGGTTAGCGCAGTTGCGCCGTTGTGCCAGAGAAACGGCCGAAACGATCTTTGACATTGACCATACCGCCGCTCAAATGGCGGCGCGTTTTCAGACGGTCATCGGTCAGTCGCATCGCGACAACTGAATAACGGGGACGAAATGCTTGAATTAAATCATATCAGCAAACGTTACGCCAACGGCGGCGAAGTCGTCGAGGTCTTGCGGGATGTCTCGCTGCGGGTCGAGTCGGGACAAACGATCTCGATTGTCGGGCCGTCCGGAAGCGGCAAGAGTACACTGCTGAATCTGATCGGCGGACTGGATCGTCCCGACGAGGGGACAATTGTTCTGGACGGCGAAAACCTGGCCGGTCTTTCTGATGAAGCGCTGGCGGCGATCCGCAACCGCAAAATCGGTTTTGTGTTTCAGCTTCATCATCTGCTGCCGCAATGTACGACGCTGGAGAATGTGCTGCTGCCGACGCTGGCGTCGCGCTGCAGCGCCGCGCAGCGCAAGACATTCGAACAGCGCGCTGAGGCGCTGCTCGAAAAGGTCGGCTTAACGGACAAACAGAGCAGTTTCCCCGGCCAGCTCAGCGGCGGACAGCGCCAGCGCGTCGCGCTGGTTCGGGCTTTGATCTGTCAACCCCGGATTGTGCTGGCCGATGAGCCGACCGGTTCATTAGACGCCGAGGCCGCCGAGCAGATTGCCGAATTGCTTATTGCGCTGAATCAGACCGAAGGGACGACGCTGATCGTTGCCACTCACGCCCTGCCGCTGGCCGAGCGGATGGAACGGCGATTTCGGCTGGATCATAAACAACTGAAAACCATCGCATAATCGGTTGATATTTACAAAACAAGGAAATTCATGCGGTTCGGTAAGGTGTTAATTCGTTCTATACGGCATTATCGGCGGACGCATACGGCGCTGATTTGTGCCGCAATGGTGTGTACCGCCGTGCTGACCGGCGCCCTGCTGGTAGGCGATTCGGTGCGGGCCGGGCTGGAGCGTCTGGCGGCCCTGCGGCTGGGGCGGGTGCAATACACACTGCTTGCCGGAGAATACCCCTTTCAAACCAATCTGGCCGAACGCATCAAACAGCGCACGGGCTATGAGACCGCCGCGGTGCTGATGACCGACGCGACAGTGGAAACGCCCGACGGCTCGGTGCGAATCCACCGCGTTCGTATGCTCGGCGTCGATGAGGCCTTCTTTGCCCTGGGTCATTCTGAACCGTCCGAAGCGATCGCGCTGCCGGCAATCAATGAAGCGCTGCGTCGGCGGCTGGGCGAATTGTCGGTCGATTTGATCGTGCGTCTGGACGATCCGTCGGCGCTGTCGCGGGATCTGATCTTTGCCTCTGATGAACAATCACGCCGAACACTGCGGATCAGCATCAACGGCCTTGTTCCGGATGACTCATTGGGACGGTTCAGCCTGCAGGCCGACCAACAGGCGCCGCTGAATGTCTTTGTGCCGCGAACGTGGCTGGCCGGACAGCTTGACCTTGAGGGACGCGCCAATCTGCTGGTCGTTTCCGCAGCGCCTTCGGGTCCCTCATCGACGTCGCAATTGGATCGCGCTCTGGCGTGCGTGGCTCAACCTGAAGACTTCGGTCTGGAATGGATTGCGTATCCGAACAACGGAACGATTGAACTGCAAAGCAAACGGCTGTTTATCCCGGACGATGTCAGTCAGGCCGCCGTGCAGTGCGGACGCCATCCGCTGCGTGTATTTACGTATTTTGTCAACCGTCTTTCGCACGGCACTCGGACTGCGCCTTATTCGATGGTCGCCGCCCTCGAAGGAACAGACAGCGCCGACTTGTTTGCAACACTGGGCGACAACGAGATCATCATCAATGAGTGGCTGGCCGATGACCTCAACATTGAGCCGCGCGATACGCTGCAAATGGATTTTTTCGCCATCAGCCCGACCCATACGCTGATTGAACAAAGCCGGACGTTCCTTGTCCGTCAGGTCGTGCCGATGCTCGGTTTTGCCGCGGATGCGACGCTGATGCCGCCGTTTCCCGGACTGGCGGATGCGGAAAAATGTCAGGACTGGGATCCGGCGATTCCGATCGATCTGAATCAGATTCGCGACAAAGATGAGACGTACTGGGACCGCTATCGCGGCACGCCCAAGGCGTTCATCTCGCTGAACACCGCGCAGGATTTATGGCGCAATCGATTCGGCAATCTGACGGCTATTCGCTGGCCGATGGCGGACAATATGGTTGAGTCGCTGCGCGAGGAACTGGCCGAGGCCCTTGAGCCGCCGGCGCTGGGGCTGTTTTTTGTCGATGCCGCCGAGCACAGTCGGCGCGCCGGGGCCGGATCGACGGATTTCGGGGGTTTGTTTGCCGGACTAAGCATGTTTTTGATATTGGCTTGTGTGGTGCTGCTGGCGTTGATTTTTGTGTTTTCTCTTCAACAGCGCAGCAGTCAGGCGGGGATTTTGCTGGCCATGGGCTGGACAAAAGGCAAAACGGCCGGGCTGCTGCTGGGCGAGGGGGCGTTGCTGGCGCTGGCAGGCGCTGTCGGCGGCACGGTGCTGGGGGTCGGCTATACGCTGGCGATGATGGCGGCTTTGCGAACGGTCTGGCAGGACGCGGTGGCCGGGGCGATGCTGCAATTTTACGCCAATCCCGTGACATTGGTCATCGGCGCAGCGGCGGGCTTTCTGATCGCCGTCGGCGCAATGGGATTGGGCCTTCTCGTCCATCTCAAGAAAACGCCGATTGCTTTGCTGTCTTATACACCCGCTCTTCTTTCCGGAACATTTTCCACTGCCGCACGAATCATCCGACTGGCGCTGTTGGCGGTTCTGGCGGCGGCTTTCATCGGTTCTTTTTATTTGCTTGATTCGTTGCTCTCGCCAGAGCTGTTTTTCTTTATGAACGGCAGCCTCTTGCTGCTGATATTGATGCTGTGGGCCGCGGAAATGATGCGTACCGCTGCCTTGATCCGCAAAACGCCGTCCCGTTCGGTTCGGCTGATTGTCAAAAACATTACCCGGCGTCCCGGCCGCAGTCTGGCGGTGATGCTGACGGTGGCGTGCGGGGTATTTATCGTGCTGGGCGTCGGACTGAACCGCAGAAGTCCTGCGCGTTATGCCGAACGCGATTCCGGTACGGGCGGGTTTGCCCTTTGGATCGAGACCGCCCTGCCGATGGCCAAAGCGCCCGATGCCTCGTTTGTCCGTCAAGTCGCCCAAGCCGCGAACGTATCCGATGACATCGCAATAGTCGCTTTGCGACAGCGCCGCGGCGACGATGCCAGTTGTCTGAATCTGAACCGCGCTCAAAATCCGACGCTTCTGGGCGTTGACCCCGATGAATTTGCCCAGCGCGGGGCGTTTTCGTTTCGCAGCGCCGAGCCGAGCGAGGCGTCGCCCTGGACATTGCTGACCCAAACCCTCGATGATAATA
>DSDR01000083.1 GCA_011048645.1 Phycisphaerales bacterium | reverse complement strand
CCGCGTCGAGGCCAACTGGCAGCGGATTCTGGCCGGACGGCAGAATACCCTCCTGCAAGCCCGGCTCTATGAAGCCGAGCTGCGACAGTTTGAAGTGGGGCTGCGCACCAGTACCGATGTCCTGGAGGCACAAACACGATTGGCCGAGGCCCAGCGCGCCGAAATCGCCGCTCTGACGGACTATCAAATCGCGCTGGTGGATGCCGCTCACGCAACCGGGACGCTGCTCGGTGCGGCAAAGATTGAATTGGGTCCGGACGACTCAGCCGGAACCGGATTCGTCGGTTCTTGACGGTTCCGGCGGTGGATTGCCCTCCGCCGCCGCGGGAACCGAGACGACGAAGGTAGTGCCTCGGCCCAGTTCGGATTCAACCTCGATGGCCCCTCCCAGGCGATCCAATATCCGCAGTACAATACTCAGCCCCAGCCCTTCGCCGTTGGTTTTATCCTGGGCATTGAGACGATAGAAAATTTCAAAGACCTTTTGCTGATGCTCCGGCGCAATACCGATTCCGTTATCAGCCACACGATAGACACACATCGTGCCGTCCCGATGACCGCTGATACGGATTTCCGGCGCCCGCTGCGGATCACGGTATTTCAGGGCATTGTCCAAAAGATTGGTAAAGACCTGGTTGATCAAACGCGCATCGGCCAGACACGAAGGCAGGGCCTCGACCGTAACGGTCGCCCCGATCTGTTGAATTTGATAATGCATACTTGAGACGATATGCTTGAGAATGCGATTCATCTCCAGCGGCTGAACACGCAGCGAGGCGGTACCGATGCGCGAAATCTCCAGCAGACCGTCGATCAGCGCCTGCATCTTGGCCGCACCGGCGTCGATAAAATAGAGCGACTCGTTCACTTGTTCCAGCAGCGGCGACAGCGACTCGGTCAGTTTCGCATCCGCACGCCGACCCACGGCGGCTTCAAGCGATTCGCAGGCCTTACGCAATTCGCCGCCGAACCCGCGGATATTGACCAGCGGCGTGCGCATATCATGCGAAGCGGCATACACAATGCTCTCCAGTTCTTTGTTCTTCATCTCCAGCACATGCAGCAGCAGTTCCCTGTCTTCCTGGGCTTTTTTCATCTCGGTAATGTCGCGTCCGACCGCTACAATCGCCTCAATGTTGCCCGTCTTGTCCAGAATGGCTTTGTCCGCCCAGAACAGCCAGCGCCACCCGTTGACGGTATTGGCGCGCTGTTCGACATAACAGATATGCGGAGGACGCTTAAGCTGCTGCATTCGCTCCAGCGTCGTCGGCAGATCCTCCGGATGGACCAGCGGTATAAACGATTGGCCCAGCAGTTCCTGTTCGCTTTTTCCGAATGTTCGGCAATACGACGGACTGACAAACAAAAACCGTCCGTCGGCGTCGGTCCGCACCACCATATCCGACTGATTTTCCACCAGCAGGCGATATTTGGCCTCGCTTTCTTCCACGTCGCGCCGGGACAAAAACATAAAAAATGCGTAGAAGATATTGCCGAACAGCATCGGTTCCAGCAACTGCGTAAAATCTTCCAGGTAATCCAGCGCATCGGTGATCCGCGACCATTCAAGCAAATTGCTGACGCAGTTAAACAGCCCCAGCGACGCCAATCCGATCAGCAGCAGCGCCATATCGCGCGGAATGGGACGACGGGAAAATCGGAGTATCACCCCGCCTATGATAGAAACGGCCGCGCCGGCGCCGATCAGATTGAACAGTACAATCAGTTGCTCATACATCGCTCGACTCCCTCTGACGATAGAGAAGCCCGCACCAGACCGCCAGCAGCAGCAGCGCAACGGCATAACAGAGGTGTTCCAGCGCATTGAAAACCCGCTCCAGCCAAAGCCCTTCGCAAACGGTAAAGAAATTGGACAACAGGAAAAAAAGCAGCGAAGACAACAGCAGGTTGCTGCGCGGGATGCGCACAACGGAACGATAATTGACCAGAACAAACAGCACCACCCCCACCGTCAGAATACACGAAATAACTTCGTTTTCCTGTAACATCGTTTCGCCGCTCCGAAAAAAGGGTTAAGGAGCCAATATGGCCTTTTTGTGTGAAAATTAATTTTAGCACGCGCACTCGTCAAGAGCAACCCCTCTTTGAAATCGAAAGATCGGACATCTGACTTTTCGGTTCAAAAGGTGATTGAATCCTTTTTACGTCCGATTATAATATTTGTTATGGAAAATCAACAGAACAATCCAGCCGGGCTGGTACGGACGGAAAAAATTCGCGTCGTCCAGGCCGAAGCGCCGCTTAGGCTGCGTTGCGGCAAGCATCTGGGGCCGATTGATGTCGCCTATGAAACCTATGGCCAACTGTCCCCGGAAAAAGACAACGTGATTCTCATCTGTCATGCCCTCAGCGGCAACGCCCATGTGGCCGGCTACAACAGCCCCGATGACCGCAAGCCGGGCTGGTGGGATGTGATGGTCGGCCCCGGCAAACCCATCGACACGGAACGGTATTTTGTCATCTGCTCCAACGTGTTAGGCGGTTGCAGCGGCACGACCGGCCCATCAGAAATCAACCCGGCCACCGGAAAGCCGTATGGATTGGATTTTCCGATTATTACGATTGAAGATATGGTTAATGTCCAGAAACGGTTGCTTGAGGCGCTGGAGATTGACCACCTGCTGGCCGTGGTCGGCGGCTCAATGGGCGGAATGCAAGTGCTTCAGTGGGCCGTGACGTACCCGGACGTGGTGGATGCGGCCCTATGTATCGCTTCCACCACACGGCTGAACGCCCAGTCGATTGCCTTTGACGCCGTCGGACGCAACGCGATTCTGAACGATCCCAACTTCCACAGCGGCCAATATCACGACTGTACCGGCCCCAACCGCGGACTGGCCATCGCCCGAATGATCGGCCACATTACCTATCTGTCGGAATTATCGATGCGCAACAAATTCGGCCGGCAGCTTCGCACCGCAAAGGAATACCAATACGAATTCAATTCCGAATTCGCGGTCGAGACGTATCTCGATTATCAGGGCCAGACCTTTATCGAGCGGTTTGACGCCAACAGCTATCTGTATATCACCAAGGCAATGGATTATTTCGACCTGATACGGGAATACGGCACGCTGCGGCTGGCCTTTACCACATGCCGCTGCCGGTTTCTGGTCGCCAGTTTCTCCAGCGATTGGCTGTTTACGCCGGCCCAGTCGGAAGAAATCGTCGAGGCCCTGGCCGCCGAGGGAAAAGACGTGACGTACTGCAACATTGAATCGTCATACGGACATGATGCGTTTTTGCTGGAAGCCGAGAAACTCGGCGCGCTGATCGGCGGCTTTTTGAACAGTACCCTGCTGCGCATCCGGACGGGCCGTCGTGTTGTGGCCGAACATAAAAACGGACCAAACAAGTTCAAGATGCTTGAGCGCGCCAAACGCGCCCGTGTGGACTATGAATTAATCGATTCGCTTATCGAACCGGGCAGCCGTGTGCTGGATTTGGGCTGCGGAGACGGCGAGCTGCTGGCCCGGCTGATTGAAGATAAACACATCCTCGGCGAGGGCATTGAAATTGATGAGGACATGGTCATTCATTGCACGCGGCGGGGGTTGTCCGTGATTCATCGCGACATTGAACGCGGACTGGAAATGTATCCCAACGACACGTTTGACTACGCCGTCTTATCGCAGACCATTCAGACGCTGCGCGACCCGCAAAAGGTACT
>DSDR01000119.1 GCA_011048645.1 Phycisphaerales bacterium | reverse complement strand
TGGCCCAGCGTCTGGTGCGTCGGCTGTGCACCAACTGCAAAGAGCCGTTTGACCCGCCGGACAATCTGCGAAAATATCTTGAGATTGGCCGGATCGAGCCGCATGAGCTGCTGATGGGCAAAGGCTGCGATCAGTGCCGCAACAGCGGGTATGCCGGACGCTGCGGCATCCACGAACTGCTGATCGTGGACGACGCCTTTCGCGAAATGATCAACTCCGACTCGTCGGTCAACAATATGCGGCGGGCGTTTCGCAACAGCGGCTGGCCCAGCCTGTTTGAAGACGGCCTGACCAAGGTCAAGCACGGCATCACCAGCATCGAAGAAGTTCTGCGGGTAACCGAGGCCGAAGGTCTTGATCCGGCGGCCTTCAGCCGAAACGCCAGTGGATAAACGACAAAAGACAGAAGACAGAGATCAGAAATCAGACTAAGGACGATGCGATGATTGATATTAAACAAATGCTTGCGACCGCCATTGAACGCGGCGCTTCGGACGTGCATATCAATGTTGGTATGCCGCCGGTGATGCGGATTAACACAGAACTGATTTTGATGGATCTGCCGGTGGTCTCCGAAGAAGACGCCGGCAAGATGGTGTTGGCGATGGTCGGCGAGGCGAAATTCAAGGTGTTTATGGAAAAACGCGACCTGGATTTCTCGACCATGATCGACGACGGAAGCCGGTTCCGCGTCAACGCCCATTTCCAGAAGGCCGGCATCGCTATCTCGTTTCGCGCCATTTCCAATGAAGTACCCGACATCGACGACCTGCATCTGCCTGAAGTCGTCAAAGAACTGACCGACCTGCCCCGCGGGCTGGTCATTGTCACCGGCCACACCGGATCGGGCAAGAGCACCTCGCTGGCGGCGATGATCGGCGTGATTAACCGCAAATACAAAAAACGCATCATCACGCTGGAAGATCCTGTCGAATATCTGCTCGACAATAAATCGTGTATGATTGAGCAGCGTGAAATCGGGTCGGACTGCACATCGTTTGCCTCCGGCCTGCGGCACGCCCTGCGTCAGGACCCGGATATCATTCTTGTCGGCGAAATGCGCGACCTTGAAACGACCAGTTCGACCATCACCGCCGCCGAAACGGGACACCTGGTCTTCAGCACGCTGCACACCGTCAACGCCTCGCAGACCGTCGAACGTATCATCGACATTTACCCGGCCAGTCAGCAGAACCAGATTCGCGCGATGCTGTCCAACACGCTTCAGGCGGTCATCTCGCAGACGCTGTTTCGCCGCGTGGATAAGCCGGGGATGGTGCCGTGTGTCGAAATCCTGCTGTGTACCTCGGCGGTTCGCAACTGCATCCGTGAAAACCGCGTCTATGAAATTCCCAACATCATCGAAACATCGCGGCGGCTGGGAATGCAGAGCATGGACCACAGCATTCAGAATATGTATATGCAGGGCTTTCTTGACCGCGACGAGGCGATTATGCGATCCAGCAATCCCGGCAAGATGGAAAAACTGCTGCCGGCGCGGCCCGAACCGGCCATGCAAAACGCATAGAAATTTATAAATTCTGAATTCTGAATTCTGAACTTGTGAACTTGTGAAGTTTGAATTGTATTCGAATGAGTGCTTGCCTTTGAGCACCTATCAATGAGGAATATTATATGTCTTTTATGGAACAACTGACGGCCAGGAAGCAGAAATCCGCCGCGCCGTCCCGCCAGACCCGCGGCGCATCCGAACCGGCCTCGCGTCCGGCCAAAAGCGGATTTCGTATGGAATTCGGCCCCAGTCGAAAAGATATACTGAACTTCAGCAACCAATTGGCGGTCATGGTTCGCGCCGGCATCAGCCTGCAGGACGCGCTGGAGTCCATCGGCTCGCAAATTGAAAAAGAAAAATTTCGCGCCGTCGTCTTTGACCTGAAAAACCGCATCGAGGGCGGACAGAGTTTTTCGCAGGCGCTGGCCGAACATCCCGACGTGTTCAGCAATCTGTATATCAATATGATCGCCGCGGCGGAAATCTCCGGCTCGATGAGTTCAATGCTTCAGCAACTGGTCGAATACCTCGATCAGGAGGCCGAAACCCGCAGCCAGGTCGTCAGCGCAATGGTTTATCCGATCATCATTGCCGTGATGGCCGTTTCCACGACGACGTTTTTGCTGACCTTTGTGCTGCCGCGGTTTTTGACGGTCTTTGCCGGTCGAGAGCACCTGCTGCCGACGCCGACGCGCATCATTATGGTCATCAGCGGCGTAATGAGCAGTTATTGGTTTCTGATCTTTCCCGGCCTCGGCGCAGCGCTGATGGGGTTCTGGTATGTCACCAATAAAACCGCCGGAGGCAAATACTGGTGGGACAAAACCAAACTGCGGATTCCGCTGCTCAAGACGCTGTGCCGCAGCCTGTATATTACCCGGAGTATGCACACGATGGGCGTATTGACCAACGCGGGCGTGCCGATTCTGGACTCGCTTTCCATCACCGCGCACATCTCCGGCAACATGCTGTATGAGCATATGTGGAAAGGCGTGCACGAGGCGGTGCGTCAGGGACGCAAGATCGCCGGCAGTCTCGGCGATTATGCGCTGATGCCCGGCAATGTCGTGCAGATGATCCAGAGCGGCGAAGAGTCCGGCACGCTCGGCGAAGTGCTCGGCGACATCTCCGAGTTCTACGCCCGCGAACTGAAAACCGTGATCAAAACCGTCACCAGTATGATCGAGCCGATTATGATCGTCGTGATGGGTGTGCTGGTCGGCTTTATCGCAATGAGTATTATTCTGCCCATCTTCAAGATGTCCAGTCTGGCGACGGGATAAGTATTGACGATGGACGAAGGACGATTTTCAATTGAGATTCTTTATTCGTCAATCGTCCATCGACAATCGTCAATTGAAAAGTTCAGTGTCTTTGGCTAAAAAATGGAGTTCACGATGAACGGAAAACTTCATAACAGAAGCGATGGCTTTACGCTGCTGGAATCGCTGTTTGCCGCGATGCTGATCGGACTGGTGATCGCGGCGCTGATTGCCTCGAACACGGCCTTTACCATAGCCAACGCCGCCGGCGTCGATCTGTCAACCGCCGAGTTTCTCATCGAAGAAATCCGCGAATACTATGCGATTATGGCATTCAATAAATTTACGCCAACATCGGATTGGATTGTATATCCGACACCGATTGATATGGAAGGCAATACGCTGGACGACTTTGCCGCATTCACACAAAAAGTCTATATAAAACCTGTTTCAGGTGTGGATTTTGAGACTCCCGCTAACCCTACCACCGACTTTCGAAAAATTACCGTTCGTATTTACAAAAATGATCAATTCATCAGTGAAGCGAGCTGGATTCGGGCCAATCTGGATTAAACAGCGCGGCAGCGCGAGCTGCCCGATAAAGACGATGCCGTCAGGGTGTCGTTAACCGGCCGCTCGCGCGGCCTGGCTTTTGCTGAAAACGGAGCGATGATTATGCATAAGAAACATCAAAAAGCGTTTACACTGGTGGAGCTGCTGCTGTCGCTGGCGATTTTCGGGATGCTGATGGCGGCGGTGGCGGTAGCCTTTGACGCCTCGATCAAAAATTATCAGGACAACCAGGGCATTTACCGCACTGTCAACGCCGCCCGCCAGACCTTGCTGCGTCTGACCAACGACATACGAACGGCCAACAATGTTGCGATTGAAAGCGATGAGGACAACGACTATCTGAGCTTAACCACGCCCGATATTCCGCCCGTTTCAATGACGTATCGGTTCC
>DSDR01000353.1 GCA_011048645.1 Phycisphaerales bacterium | reverse complement strand
GTTTAACGGTTGTTTTTTGCATTCGTAAAAGAGGGATTATAACGGTTCAAGGTTGCTTCAAAAACGAGACACCACAATGTTTATCGAACAATTAAGCCCAATTGCATTAGAAAACAATACAAACTCAAAGAAATCGTCAAAAATGTTATTTTTTGAAAAAATGTATAAACTGTTTTTTCTCTGATACGTATTTAGCCCACAATGTGAGACAAAACAAGTCTTATTAACCAGAGTCGTTGAAAAAAAGATAGCGAAAGGGGACAACTATGAACACACATGTACTGAAGAAAATTCTGGCGGTTTGTGTCGTATTGGCGGTATCCGGCGCTGCGTGGGCCTGCGGCGACAAAGGCGGCGACAAGGATAAAAGCAGCACCTCAACAGTGATCGCAAATGCACAGTACCTGGGCGGTGGCTGCGGCGGCGGGACCTGCGGCGACAAGGACAAGAAAGACGCGGCCGCTTTTTCTGGTCAGGCACAGTATCTGGGCGGCGGCTGCGGCGGCTCGGATGACGGGACAAAGGACTGTCCTAAGAAATAACAGGAATCGACAACCATTTGAAAAAGCCCGCCTTGGTGCGGTACGGCAGGTATGATGTTGTCGTGCGGCACGGAGGCGGTTTTTTTTGTGCCGGTTCGGTGCGGCGGCGCGGGACTTAGCGGCTGTGGTTTTTGGCGACGGCCGGCAGTTTTCCGCGGCAGCGATCGCAGGTGCACGCATGCACGATTTTCAAAGAGGACACGCCGAACAGCGAGCGGGTTTCCAGCAGTTTGGCTCCTTTGGCCTGCATTTTTCGCAAAGCCACTTGGGCGGCGTTTTTATCCAGTGATCCGATAGCGTCATAGACCACAATCACATTTTTTTGCCGCACCAAAAGCCCCAGCACGGTGGACAGAACCGATGTTTCCGACGGACCGCCGATGACGATCAATTCGTTGGCTTTCGTCTCCGTCAGGATCCGTTCGGCGCGCGGCTCATCAAACGGGTCAAGCGTGCGCTTGTACAGTACAATCTGCTCGACATCCTGCATATTGTCGCGGGGCAGGTCGGTATTGTCGTCGGCGTCAAAAACGACATGACGATAGCGGAGTGTGTAACGCAGTTTGCGAACGCCTTCGGTTCCGATGCGGCAATACGGCTCATGGTGGTCATTGGGCGGATGTATCAAAGCGGTGGAGATCACACGGATATGCTCGCGCCTGGCCCAGGCCATCACTCGGCGAATATTGGCCAGGACCCGCCGATGATTGCGAATACACATTTGTCCGTCGGCCAGAAAAAAATCACGCTGCGTATCCACATCAATGAGGATGCGTTTCTTTCGCAGGTTCAAAATCGGCCGTATCATACGCAATCTGTCGTAGTTATAGTTATTTTGTGCATCCATGCTGGTTCTACGAGCCTTATTCAGAGCGGTTCTCGTTTCATTTTCGTATCGTACCGTACAGGGCTTGACTTTATGACTATTTCGGCACAAAATAAGGTTTTCGTTCAGTTTTCAGCCTCATCGATACCCTGTATATAGAAGCAAAACAGAGAAATTACCAGAATAAATATGACGGCGCGACAGCTTCAGGATTACCCGGCGATTGCGGTCCGGCCGGAAACGCTGGACGGACAGCTTGATTTCAAGGTTCTTTTCGGACGTTCCGGCCCGGTCGAGATTGAGATCGGCTCCGGCAAGGGTACATTTCTGCTCAACCAGGCTCGCGCATTCGAAAAAACATGTTTTTTGGGTATTGAATGGGCCAATAAGTATTATCGCTATGCGGTAGATCGCCTCGGTCGCTGGGGGCTGCAGAACGTGCGACTGATTCGCACCGATGCGGCCGAGTTTCTGGCCGAGCACGTACCGGATGAAAGCGTCGAGGGGTTTCATCTGTATTTCCCCGACCCCTGGCCCAAAAAACGCCATCATAAACGGCGTTTTTTCTGTACGGAAAACCTGGCTCAAATGGCCCGATGCCTCAAGCCCGACGGCTGGATCAATATCGCCACTGACCATCAGGATTATTTTGACCAGATGCAGCAGGTCGCCCGGCAGGCCGTCCAGGCCGGGCAGGTTCGAATCATTCCGTTTAAGCGTCCGGTTGGCGCCGGCCAGGGCGAACAGGTCGGCACCAATTATGAACGCAAATACAGGAAAGAAGGTCGGCCGACTTATACGCTGGCCCTGCAAAAGCAATGAACGCCCAACCGCTTGATTTGACGTTAGCCGCTGAAGCGCTGACGGCACAGCCGCAGGCCTTTGAACGATTCGCTCAGATGCTCATTGAACACAATCGTTCGCTGAACCTGACGCGAATGGATCACCCGCAGGACATCCGCACACGGCATTTTCTCGATTCGCTGGCGGCCTTGGCGATCGTGGATGAACCGGCCTCGATACACCCGATCGATACGTCGTTTTCGGTGATGGATGTGGGTTCGGGAGCGGGGTTTCCGGCGCTGGCCCTGGCGATTGCCCGCCCGAACTGGCGAGTTGTTTCGCTGGAGGCCACCGAAAAGAAGGTGCGTTTTCAGCGGCGGGTCTGTGAGGCGCTGGGTCTGGACAATGTCGAGCTGCTGCACGGACGGGCCGAGGTCTTGGCGCATGATCCGACGCTGCGCGAACGGTTCGATGCGGTAACGGCCAGGGCGGTGGCCCCGCTGAACGTGCTGGCGGAACTGACGCTGGCGTTTATCCGACCGGGCGGATTGGGCCTGTTCTGGAAAGGACCGAATGTCCGGCAGGAATACGACGCGGCCCGCAAGGCGATAAAAATGATGGGCGGTTCAGCTTTCACCCTGCATTCTTATGCGTTGCCGGACTTGCCGGAGACGGCGTTTTACCTGGTCGCGGCTGCCAAACGCGCCGCCTCGCCAGCCGCTCTGCCGCGCCGGCATTTCGGCGTCATCAAAAAGCATCCCTTATCGCATCTGGAAAGTTAGTTTTGCGGTTCGTCCGAAACCTGCGGTTCATCGGGAATGGGTTCTTCCTGTGCCGGTTGCTCTTGCTCTGCGGCTTGTGCTTCGCGTCGTGCGTTTTCGGCTTGTTCCTGTGCTTGCTGAGCGGCCCGGCGGCTTTGCTCAAGCTGCTCAGCGGCTTGTTGGGCCTGTTGCGCGGCCTGATCAGCGGCCCTGGCGGCTTGCTCGGCCTGCTCCTGAGCTTGTTGGGCTTCGGCCTCGGCGGCGTCTTTTTGCTGCTGCAGCTCCATAATGCGTTGGCGCTCGGCCTCGGTCAGATCGACGGCCTCTTGGGCTTTTTCTATCGCCTGTTGGGCTTCCTGAGCGGCCTTGTCCGCTTCGCGTCTCAGTTGCTCGGCTTTTTGACGCAGTTTCTCGGCCTCGACGGCAATGCGGTCGGCGCGCCGGCGTTCAGTCTGAGCGCGTTTCAGCGCTTCTTCGCGAGCCAGCTCGGCCTCTTTTCGCTGCAATTCCGCATCAATGGCCTTTTGTTCCACCAGCGAGCTGTAAATGCTTGGTTCGAACGGCTCGGTCAGCATTTGGCGAAGGCCCGTCTTGTAATCCGACTCCGCATATTTATCGCGGATCTCCTGAACAAGGCGACCGTGGTCTTCACCTCCGGCCGAGATGCTCGGCGTCAGGATATAAATAATTTCGGTCCCTTTTTCTTCAAAGTCTTTGCTGGAAAACAGCACCCCCAACAAGGGCAAATCCTTAAAGAACGGAATGCCGCGAATCACAGACCGCTTTTCCGTTTTGCGCATCCCGCCGATAATCAGGCTCTCGCCGGGCAG
>DSDR01000072.1 GCA_011048645.1 Phycisphaerales bacterium | reverse complement strand
GGCCGCACGGGCACGATGTTTGCCTGCGAACAGGAGGCGGTCAGGCCCGATCTGATGTGTCTGGCCAAGGGCATCACCGGCGGGTATCTGCCGCTGGCGGCGACGCTAACGACGCAGACGGTATATGACGCCTTTCTCGGCACAGGCGACATCTATAAAACCTTTTATCACGGCCACACCTACACCGGCAATGCACTGGGCTGCGCCGCAGCCGTGGCGAGTCTGGATTTGTTTGAACAGAATCGGATTCTTGAATCGCTGCCGGAAAAGATAGATCTGATTGCATCGGCCTTTGAACGGTTTGCCAAGCTGCCGTATGTCGGCGATGCGCGGCAGTGCGGCCTGATGTGCGGCATTGAACTGGTGCAGGACAAAGCGACCCGACAGCCGTTTGACTATCGCCGCAAAGTCGGCGCCAGCGTCTGTGCGGCAATGCGGCCCAAAGGGGCGATGCTGCGGCCGCTGGGCGATGTCGTTGTCCTGATGCCGCCGCCGGCGATGGACGTACCGACGCTCAAACGCTTGCTGGAGATTATCGAAGAGACTCTCGAAAACGATATGAACGACTTAAAATGAAGCAGACAATTCTTGTAGCAACGACCAATCCGGGCAAGGTCAAAGAGTTGGCCGAGATGCTGGCCGACGCGGCCAAACGCATCCAATGGGTCAGCCTGGGCGATTTTCCGGAGGCGACCGAGGTCGTCGAAGACGGCGCGACATTTGCCCAAAACGCCCGCAAAAAAGCCCTGGGCTATGCCGAGCAGACCGGCCTCTGGACGCTGGCCGATGATTCAGGGCTGGCCATCGATGCGCTGGACGGGGCGCCCGGCGTCCGCAGCGCCCGCTTTGCCGCTGACGAAGCCGCCTCGACCGACCGCAAGGCGATTGACCGGGCCAATTATGAAAAAGTCCTGCGTTTGATGGACGCCGTGCCCGACGCCCGGCGCACCGCGCGGTTTGTCTGTCATGTGGCGCTGGCCCAGCCGGGAAACATTCTGCTGGAAGCGGCCGGCTGCATTGACGGCGTGATCGGACGTGAGCCCAAAGGCGAGAACGGATTTGGCTACGACCCGGTCTTTTACATCCCCTCACTGGGCAAAACCGCCGCCGAACTGGACAGCCGAACCAAAAACCGCATCTCCCATCGCGGCCGCGCCATCGCCCTGCTCAAACCGCGTCTCTATGACCTGCTGACATAATTCAATTCTACATTCTAAATTCTAAATTCTTTACCGGTACAGCACGATCAACAGGACAACGACCAGCGCGGTGATCGCCGCGAGCGAAACCCCCACGGCAATGGCAAACACGCGGAAAAATTTTCGCTGCTGGGCGGTCAGCGTTTCTTTGAGGAAGGTTTCATTTTCTTCAAACGAACGGCTCATTTTTTGAAGCCACTCAATCTCGCCGTTCACGTCGGCGTCGAGCTTGCCGAGACTTTCGGAGACCTGCCTGAACGTCTCGGCCAGTTTCTCATCAGCCTCGGCCGCGGTTGAAAGCCGGTCCTCAATCGCCTCGAGCGATTCGGTCTGTCGTCCGGCCTGTTCGGGCAGCCGAGACAGCGCCTGGGCCAGCGCCTGGTCGTGCTCGGCCTTGCGGCGAAGCTGCTCGACCATCTCCATCAGCGCATCGCGCTGCTGATGGACCGCATCGGGAACCGGCAAGAGCAGACGGGGCAATTCCTCCAGTTTCTGAACGAGCTGCTCGTTTTGCTTTGTTTGGCGACCCAGATTGTCGTTTATTCCCTCCAGCCGCGCCACCAGCCTGTCCACCGATTCGGTGAAACGCTCGGCCGGCTCTTTTTTTCGTGCGACCGATTGCTCGGCGTTTTCTTTGGAGCCATGCAAAGCGACGACCTGCGAGGACGGCTGTTCCTGGGATTTTGAGGAATAATCTTTGATTAGAACGCTGTCATTCGACGATTTGCGGCCGCCGCTGAACCATTTCGAGAAAAAACATTTCATTGTCATCCGCCCATCTTAAACCACATTTTTTTGTACACGGGTTTCGCGTCTCAGGTACGCCTATTAAACCGATTTGGTTCTTGGCATTCAACCCTTTTCTTTTTATATTATTCGGGGCAGACTTTACCGTGCGGCCTTCTGAGCAGCGGATTGAACAGAACAATTTTTATTTGGCGGACCACCCATGAAACTGGCAACGTATCTCTATCAGCACACCACTTCCTGCGGCATCGTCACCGATGACGGAATCATCAACATCCCCACGGCAACCGACTACGCGCTTCACAGCGTCAAAGAAATCCTCATCAAGGGCAAATCGGCCTTTGAGCGGCTCAAATCGCTGCCGGATTCCGATGTTCCTCGGCTGGACTTCGATCAGATTCGGTTATGCGCCCCGATTCCCCGGCCCGGCAAACTGCTGGCCCTGGCGGGCAACTACGCCAGACACCTTGAAGAAACCCGCTGGCAGGATAAGTCCCTTGACCGGCAGGCCCAATGCACCAATCCGTGGCCGTTTTTGATGCCGTCCACCGCGGCCGTCGGCTGCGGGGCAACCATTCCCTGGCCCGGCTACAGCGACGAAATTGACCATGAAATTGAGCTGGCCGTGGTGATCGGCAAACCGGCCTATGCCGTCTCGCCGCAACAGGCTCCCGGCTGTATTGCCGGCTACACCATCGCCAATGACCTGTCAGCCCGGTCGGTGTCGTTTCGACAGGGGCGCACCGACCGTCCGCGTGATGCGTTTTTTGACTGGTTGATGGGCAAGTGGGCCGACGCATTTTTGCCGCTGGGGCCGTGGCTGGTGACCGCGGATGAAATACCCGACCCACACAATCTCGATCTAACGCTGACCGTCAACGGCCAGGTACGCCAGCAGGCCAACACCGACCAAATGACCTTTGATGTCTATCGGATTGTGTCCTTTTTAAGCCATTTAATGACGCTTGAGCCGGGCGATGTCATCTGCACCGGAACGCCGCACGGCGTGGGACTGGCGGAGAA
Source organism: Phycisphaerales bacterium (assembly GCA_011048645.1). Classification (GTDB taxonomy): domain Bacteria; phylum Planctomycetota; class Phycisphaerae; order Sedimentisphaerales; family Anaerohalosphaeraceae; genus T3Sed10-213. The sequence goes on along the minus strand of DSDR01000072.1, from coordinate 784 downwards.
TCGTTTTCTCCGGCCCGGCGACGTGATCGACTGCACGATTGCGAATATCGGTACGCTGAGCAACACACTCGGCCCAAAACCGGATACATTCTATCGGGCATTTATACAATGAAACAACCGTGGCCGGTTCGCCCTGTCTGCGGGGCATCCCTGTCAGTAACGGCACATCCCGATGAGCCGGTCTATAGGAGGTTTTACTCTGTTTAAGACCCAATAAGCCCTGTTTGGTGGACTTGATTTTTGTTTCTCTTTCGGGTACAATGATAAGGGTAATCATCGCAAACGTATTTGTTTGAAAGGGTTTTATCGCCGTTGGATACCATACGTCAGCAGACAACCGTTCAGCGAGAACGGACGATTCTGGTCGGCGCCTTCCTGCCGCAGGAACGTCGAGCGGCGCAGCAGGATGGCTTGCAGGAGTTGCAGGCACTGGCCGAAAGCGCGGGGGCAAACGTTGTTGATCGGTTTATTCAAAAACTTCGTGATGTTCACGCCGCAACATATATCGGTTCGGGCAAGGCCCGGCAACTTGCCGAGAAAGTCGCTGAATATCAGGCGGATGTGGTGATCTTTGACAACGACCTGTCGCCGGCACAGATCCGCGAACTGGAGAAAATCGTCAAGTGCAAGGTACTGGATCGCAGCGAGCTGATACTGGATATTTTCGCCACACGCGCCCGGACCAAACAAGCCAAACTGCAAGTGGAACTGGCCCAGCTTGAATACACCTATCCACGGCTGACACGAATGTGGGGGCATTTGGATACGGTCGCCGGCGCCGGCG
>DSDR01000187.1 GCA_011048645.1 Phycisphaerales bacterium | reverse complement strand
GATCCAGCCCGTTGCGCGAGGCCAGGTGAATCATATAATTATTGCCGACCTCAGGAATACTCATCAGCACTTCCTCAATCTGCGACGGAAAGACGTTCACCCCGTTGATGATCAGCATATCGTCGGTGCGTCCCTGGATCCGCGACAACCGACGGTGCGTTCGTCCGCAAGCGCAGGGTTCGGGATGGATGAACGCCAGATCGCGCGTCCGGTATCGCAAAAGCGGCAGCGCCTCGCGAATCAGATTGGTGAAGATGACCTCGCCCAGCTCGCCGTCCGCAAGCGGCTCGCCCGTGTTCGGATCAACAATTTCTACAATATAAGCGTCTTCCCACACATGCGGATCGGCCTTGCAGTGGCATTCAAACGCCACGCCGGGACCGTTCATTTCACTCAGGCCGTAACAGTTGAAAATATCAATGTTGTACAGCTCCTGCAATTTCTGTCGCGTCGGCTCCGAGTGCGGCTCAGCGCCCATATACGCGCGCTTGAGCGCCAGATCGCCGAGCTTGACGCCGAACTCGGCCATGCGCCCATGGATATGCAGCAGGTAGCTCGGCGTAATATGCAGACTGGTCGTCCGAAAGTCCTTCATAATCTGAAGCTGTCGCTGCGTGTTGCCGCCGCCGACCGGAATCACCGTCAGCCCGACGCGCTCGGCGCCGTAATGCAGCCCCAGCCCGCCGGTAAACAGGCCGTAACTCATCATGTTCTGAAACACATCGCCGGCCGTGGCCCCGCTGGCGACGATGCCCCGCGCCAGCAACTCCGTCCAGCGATCCAGGTCGCCCTGCGTATAAAAGATCACCGTCGGGATCCCCGTCGTGCCGCTGGACGAATGCACCCGCACCACCTGTTTCATATCCACCGCCAGCAGCCCCTTCGGATAGCTTTGCCGCAGATCGTCCTTGACCGTAAACGGAATGCGCTTCACGTCCTCCAGAGAGCGAATGTCCTCAGGCATTTTGATACCCGCCCGAAACAGCCGCTTTTGATACAGCGGCGTTCGCAGGGCGTTGGCCACCCGCTGCCGCAGCCGTGCCAGTTGAAGCGCTTCCAGCGCCGACCGCTCAAGCGTCTCGATCTGTCGATTCCAAAACGTCGATTCCATTGAAATTCTCAATTGTTAATTCTCAATTCTCAATTTTCCCCCTACAGCCCCTCAATATCATGCTCGCCGACCACATTCACGCCGACGGATTTGAGCACGGTATGGGCCTTTTCCGGATCGTCAAATCGGAATACCAACAGGGCGTTTTCGGAAAATTTCTCCACAAATCCGTACATATACTCAACGTTCAGCTCATGGTCGGTCAGAATCTTGAGCACGCGGGCCAGTCCGCCGGGCGTATCGGGCACCTCCACCGCCACCACATCGGTCAGATTGGCGGTCACATTTTGCCGGCGCAACGTCTCCATCGCCGCGGCGGGTTTGTCCACCACCATCCGCAGCACCCCAAACGTTTCGGTCTCGGCAATCGTCAGCGCCCGAATGTTGACGCCCGCCGCTCCGAGCATCGAACAAATGTCATACATCCGACCCTTGCGATTCTCAAGAAACACGCTGATTTGTTTAATCTTCATTGCTTCTGTCCCTTATTTTGAAACCACAGATTGAATTTTGAGTTTTTAATTCTTAATTGAATTCAGCATTCAACATTAAAAATTGAAAATTCATTCTTACATCTGCCGTTTGTCGATGACACGTTTGGCTTTACCTTCGCTGCGGGCGATGGTCTTCGGCTCAACCAGCCGCACCGTAACGCCGATGGACAAGACCGCCTCGATTTCTTTCTTGATCGTCTGTTCAAGGGCATGCATCCGTTTGATTTCATCGGAGAAGATCGCTTCGTCCACTTCCACCATAATCTCCACCTGATCCAGCTTGTGCGCCTGCCGATCGATGACGATCTGGTAATGCGGGTGCGTCCCTTCGATACCCAGCAGCACATGTTCGATCTGCGACGGAAAGACGTTGATGCCGCGTACGACAATCATATCATCCGTGCGTCCTTTGATCTTGCTGGTGCGCGGACTGGTGCGGCCGCACCGACACGGCTCATAGGTCATACTGACAATATCCCGCGTGCGATAGCGGATCAGCGGAATGCCCTGTTTGGTCAGCGTCGTAATGACCAGCTCGCCGTCCTGACCTTCCGGCACGGGATGACCGGTTTCCGGATCAATGATTTCGGGGTAAAACACATCCGAGAACAAATGCAGCCCGTCCTTATACTGACATTCCTGCGATACGCCCGGCCCGATGATTTCGCTCAGGCCGTAAATATCGGTCGCCAGCATGTCCCAGGCCTGTTCGATTTCGCCGCGCATCGATTCGCTCCACGGCTCGGCGCCGAACACGCCAATCTTCCAACTGGCCAAACGCGGATCAAGCCCAATCTCTTTGGCCTCCTCGGCCATATACAGGGCATAGCTCGGCGTACACGCCAGTATCCGCGGCTGAAAATCCTGCATAATTTTAAGCTGCCGCTTGGTCTGTCCCGACGAGGTGGGAATAATCGTCAGTCCCATCTCCATCGCCCCGTAATGAAAGCCCAGCCCGCCGGTAAACAGCCCGTAGCCGTAGGCAATCTGGATCGTATCGTCCCGCTCGGCGCCCGCGCAGCACAACGCCCGCGCCATCACCTCGCCCCACAGACGAATATCGTCTCGCGTATAACCGACCAGCGTCGGGTTGCCCGTCGTGCCGCTGGAGACGTGAAGCTCCACCAGATCGGTCCGCGGCCGGGAAAATAATCCAAACGGATAGCTGTCGCGCATATCCAGCTTGTTCGTAAACGGCAGCTTGGTGATATCCTCAATGCCCTTGATGTCCGACGGCAAAACCCCCGTGTCGTCAAACTTCTTTTTGTATAGCGGGCAATGCTCGTACACGTACCGCGCCAGTGAGACCAGACGTTCGGACTGAAGATTCTTCAGCTCCTCACGCGACATTGTTTCAATCGTTTCGTTCCAAATCATAAATCATCTCCTCGTTTTTGAAATCACGACCCCTTTTTTTCGGATTCATTGCCGTTTGGGCCGCTTGGCGAGCCTTATTGAAAATATCTTGATTGTGCCGTCGTATTTTTTCGGGAAAGACCGTCTCAAACGCCTTGTCCCAGCTTGGCTGCTGAATCGGCAGATACGCCGCCAGCACGCCCATCAGGGCCGTGTTGAGCATTTTGGGATTGTCGATCATCGCCTGGGCCTTGTCCAGCCACTCGAACAGGTCCACGCCGTCGTCTTTCAGAAACAGCGCCAGCCGCGCGTGCTCGTCTTCGTGAAAACACAGCAGAAAATCCGCCTGTCCGGCGCCCAGCAGCGGCGAAAACACACCCTTGCCGAATCGCACATGCGACTCGACCGACCCGCCGCGCTGACTCATCCCGTGCACCTCCGATTTCTTGACCGAATACCTGTCATACAGCGCCGCCCACCCCAGCAGCTCCGACGCCGTGATGATGCCCTGTCCGCCAATCCCGCCGAAGGTTACATTGTATTGCGTCTTTTTCATTTTCTGGAAACCCTGCTTATTTTTTCTTTTTCAGTACGCACGGATGTTTTGCGATAATCACGCTCAGGGCGTCCTGGTCGATGCGTTTGCGCACCAGTTCTTCCAGCGCCTTGATATGGCCGACCGGATCGATCACATCCACGTGGTCGGCGCCGCAACATTTACACAGTTCGGCCAGATCGAGCAACTTGGTCGGCTCATCGCGAATTGTTCGCCCCGTGGCCGGGTGCGGCTGGCCGCCGGTCATCGCTGTG
>DSDR01000097.1 GCA_011048645.1 Phycisphaerales bacterium | reverse complement strand
TGAACAGCCCCGCCGGACGCGGCAAATCCTTAAACAACTCAGTCCAAACTGCCATCATTTTTTCTCCCAAAAAAACCAACGCACTTTGAGCTACCAGAATATCCGTCACTGCATTCATCACCGCCGTCACGATGACCCGCTGCTTGTGCACGACCGGCGAAAAGATATGCGCCTTGCCGCGGGTGGTGTGGGGGACGTCGCCATTTTTCTCCAGCGGCCGCAATGGTCTGCTTGACCTGGGTCTATTGTCCTGGTCTTGAACTTTCAGTCAAGACTTATACTTGAGTTTTTTATCGGCCCTTCGAGGGGGCAAGGCGGTTTGCAGGTTGTCAAAAGACGCGCCAAATTATCAACCGTGGTAAACTCCGCATAAGATAATGCCGATACACTCATCAGGACAGACGCCCTTACAGGCTGTGCGTCCTGCAACCCGATGACGGCAGTCGGGTCGGTAGTCAATCCCGAAAATGGACGCTTCGAACACGAGATGAAGCGAATCGACAGGAGTAAATCAATGGCTTTCGATGCAACGATAAAAGAGTACCTAAAAGAAATTGACGCGGCGCCGCTGCTGAGCTGGGACGAAGAAAAGTCGCTGGCCGCGGCGATTATGGAAGACAACGACCCCTTCGCCCGCGAACAGCTCATTCGCAGCAACCTGCGGCTGGTGGTCAACATCGCCAAGAAATACTCCGGCCGGGGGATGAGTCTGGGCGATCTGATCGAAGAAGGCAATCTCGGCCTGATGCGGGCGGTCGATACTTTTGACCCGGATCACGGCGTGCGGTTCAGCACCTACTCGGCCTGGTGGATCAAGCAGGCCATCAAACGCGCGATCCTGAACAATTCTCAGCCTATCCACATTCCGACTTATATGGTTGAGCTGATCAACCAGTGGCGGCAGACCTATGCCGAGCTGGAAGTCAAACTCGGCCGGACTGTCAGCCTTGAAGAGATGGCTTTCGCGATGAAGGTGCCGATTCGCAAGGCCCGTGCCATTCGTGATATCGTCAACGTGGTGGATACAGGCTTTCAGCACGATTCCAACGAGGAAAACGCCGGTCTGGACGAGGCGATTGAAGATGATAAGGTCGAAACGCCCGAGCAGTTGCTTGGCTCCAACGAAGAATTGAACCGGGCGCTGGAATTGCTGGATTACATTGATCCGCGCGAAGCGGAGGTACTCCGGTTGCGATTCGGCCTGGATGGACGCGAAACATTAACCCTCAAGCAAATCGGCAAAAAACTCGGCCTGACGCGCGAGCGCGTCCGCCAAATCCAACGCAGCGCGCTGACGCAATTGAATGAATTGATGACCGCCGAATAAACCGCCCCACCGATTGTCCGAATGGGCCATGCGGGACGGGTTACTTTTCGGCCTCCACAATGAGATCGCCGTGATAGGGCCGGCATTCGAGATTGCATAATTCCGGATGCCGGCTCTTGTGCCATTGGACAGAAGTGATTTTCGAAAAACCGCTTTCCGTTAGCTGGGCGGTCAATTCGTCTTTGTCATACACAAACTGATGCCCCCACAGCCTAAATGAAGTTTGTCGCAACCGGCAAGTCGTTTTTTTGCCCGCATAAACCGGATATTTTGACGCAGCAAACCGATGTATTTAATAACTATCGGGGGAGTGACAAAACACACTTTATTTTTAATATCCGCTGAAATCTTCATTGTGACTGAAACCCTTTATGATGACACCGTTTTTCCTGAAAACCTGATTATAGTCAAAGAAACTGCTTTGGGAATAGTTTTTCATTCTTTATAATCCATCAAAAGAAATGTTGTTGATGAACGGAGAGAAAAAGTGGAACTGAAAGCTTTTATTCGCGACATTCCGGACTTTCCGCAGCCGGGAATATTATTTCGGGACATCACGCCGCTGCTGGCCGACAAGGCGGCGCTGGCGGCAGCCATCGAGGCGCTGGCCGAGCCGTTTCGGAAGGACGGCGTTGAGGCGGTCGCGGCCGTGGAGGCGCGGGGGTTTATCTTCGGCTCGGCGGTGGCGAGGGCGCTGGGCGTCGGGTTTGTACCGATCCGCAAACAGGGTAAGCTGCCTTGGCGCACCGCGCAGCTTAGCTATGACCTCGAATACGGACAGGATACCATCGAAGTACATCGCGACGCGATACGTCCCGGCATGCGGGTGCTGATGATTGACGACCTGCTGGCCACCGGCGGCACAATGGTCGCGGCCTGCAAACTTATGGAAACACTGGAGGCGAAGATTGTCGGCCTGACCTTTCTGGTCGAGTTGACCGCTCTGGCCGGCCGAGACCGATTGGGAACCTATCGTATCCACAGCGTGATACAATACTGAGACTTGTGTGGACACAGAACGGAACTGAACGGGAGTGTTGAATGACAACTATATTTGTCAAAAAAGAGATTTTAAACTGGGCGCTGGATCGTTCTGGCCTGACTGTCGAAGATTTGCAAAACAAATTTTCAAAAATCAAACAATGGTTTTCGGGACAAAATCAACCCACACTCAGACAACTTGAATCTTTTGCAAAAGCCACATCAACGCCCTTGGGCTATTTCTTTCTGGAAACCCCGCCGGAAGAGCAACTGCCGATCCCTTATTTTCGGACAATCAGAGGCGACAAATCATGCCGGCCCGATGCCGATCTGCTTGAAACCCTCCGCACAATGCAGCAGCGACAATCCTGGATGCGGGAGTATCTGGTTGAACAGGGAATAGACAAACTGCCGTTTATTCAATCTGCAAAACGAGATGAAAGCCCTGTTTCGATAGCCGAACGAATCCGTCTTCTACTCGGATTTGATGAAGAGTGGGCCTCTGTGCATTCTACTTGGACAGAGGCTTTAAAAACAATGCGTGAAACAATGGAAGCGGTCGGGATACTTGTTGTCTTTAATGGGATCGTGGGAAACAATACACATCGTAAATTAGACCCCGACGAATTTCGTGGTTTTGTTTTAGTGGATGAGTATGCTCCTTTGGTTTTTGTAAATGGCGCAGATACCAAAGCGGCTCAAATGTTTACGCTTGCGCATGAAATTGCACACATTTTTCTGGGTAGCAGTGCCGCTTTCGATTTGAGACAGATGATCCCGGCAAACGATCAAACAGAAATCGCGTGTAACCGAATTGCCGCCGAATTCCTCGTGCCCCAAAAAATATTACTTGGAATCTGGCCGTCTGCGGCCCAGACAACAGAACCTTTTCAAACAATTGCTCGACGCTTTAAAGTCAGCAGTCTCGTTGCAGCTCGCCGAGCATTGGATTTACAGTTGATCACTCAATCTGCCTTTTTCAAATTCTATCATGATTATCTGCGCGACGAGAAACGCACTGCGCCGAAACACTCCGAGGGGGGTAATTTCTATGCCGTACAAAACCTCCGAGTTGGGCAAAAATTTGCGAAAACAGTTGCCAGAGCTGTAAAAGAAGGAAAATTACTCTACACAGAGGCTTATAAATTAACCGGACTGCACGGCAGGTCGTTTGAGCGATACGTATCTCACATTGGAATGCAAGGGGCCTAAAGATGGAGTTGTGTGCTTATCTTTTAGATGCAAATGTATTTATAGAAGCGTCGAGGCGATATTACGCATTTGATTTGGCCCCTGGATTTTGGGAAAATCTGATTCGCTATTCGAATACAAATCAAGTTTTAAGTATAGACCGGATTAAGATTGAACTGGAAAAAGGAAAAGACGAATTGGCAGAATGGGCAAAGCACAAGTTTCACCATGCTTTTGTTTCTACAAATGAAACGGAAACGATAACTGCCTATAGAGA
>DSDR01000060.1 GCA_011048645.1 Phycisphaerales bacterium | reverse complement strand
TGCCGTTCATAGTCCGGCGTCTCAACAATTTCAGCGGTTTTACATCCGGTCAATACGGTGATCGCCGCCCCTACACACACCCCTATGCACTTCCACTTCATAATCACTCCATTGAACAGTATTTTGTCTTTTTTCAGACGTTGCGACCGGGCATCGCGCAATACGAACCTGTCGTTCTGAACCGTGAACATTATTATACCATCGGGCAAATCAGGCAGATTTCTTTAGACTTGCCGGAGATAATCCGCTCCTCGGCAAAACCCACCGACACGGACAGGCAAAGACAGACCTCATCGACGGCCGGTATAGAACCCACTTACCGACAAAATTTGGCGGTTATAATCTTATAAACCAGCTTGGCCGCGAAGAAATTCGCCCCCCAATGGGCATCGTGCGGGCATAGCTCCACCACATCAAAACCGACAAGGTTTTTCTGCCTGCACACCGCTTTGACCAGTTCAATCACATCGTACCAGCCCAATCCCCCCGGCTCCGGCGTGCCGGTGGCCGGTAATACGGCCGGATCGAACGCATCCAGATCGATGGTTAAATACACCTGGTCCGTCAGCAGCGAAACAACCTGTTCGATCCACTCACGACGCGGCTTGTCGTGTATTTGATGAGCAAAAAAGACCCGGCGGGTATCCATTACGCTTTTTTCCGAGGTGTCCATACTGCGAATACCGACCTGAACAAGGGGACACAACTGCCCGGCTCGCGCCATCACACAAGCGTGGTTGTATGCACTGCCCTCATATGTGTCGCGGAGGTCCGAGTGGGCGTCTAACTGAAGAATGGTCAGATTGTCAAATGCCTCGGCCGCAGCGCGAAATGCCCCAATGCTGACGGAATGTTCCCCGCCAAGTACCACCGGAAATTTTCCCCGACGCAGCCAATTGCCGACCCGCTGATGCACCGCTGCAACCATCGCTTCAGGCGTCTCAAGCCCGTCTATGGGCAAATCCGTATAAACGCCCCGCCGATAAACCTCACAGTCCATCTCGATATCATAGAATTCCAGATGAAAAGAAGCCTCAAGTATCGCCGCCGGGCCGCGATCCGCCCCTTTGATCCACGTACTGGTGCCGTCATACGGCGCCGGAATCAAGACGATTTGGGCGGTTTCAGGGTCGCGATACGCCGGGGCAAAATCACCGAATTGTAAAGGCCGCGCTGTCATTGCATCGGACAATCAGTCAAACAGGCACACTGCCAGGGCGACCGTCGTGGTCCACATATCCCTGACGCCGCGGGCGGTTTGGGTAATATTAGTTGTATTGATGAACAGTCCGCTGGATTTGTAGGCCTGCTCTTTTTCCGACCAGGCCAAATCCGGATTCACATCCACGCCCAGCGTCGTGCCGAGCATCTCGGCGGCCAGGTCCTCGGCCATGTCCTCGGCCTCGCGCTTGTTCATCCCGTGGCCGTGAACTTCGCTGAGGTAGCCCCATTTCGTATCGTCTTTGGGAACGGCCACGCCCACCGAAGAGGCAATCAGCCGACCGTGCTCATTGGTATCGCATCGCGCCAGTACACAAAAGCAGATGGAACCGGGCACAAGCTGCTTGATGCCCTCGTTTCGGCTGATGACTTTACATTTGGGCGGCAAAATCGAAGAAATCTGCACCAGGTTCTGTTGGGCAACACCGGCCTGACGCAGCGCATCTTCAAACGATTTCAACTGATATTTATGCTGACCGACTCCCTTGGTCAAAAAGATCTTTGTGGGAACAAGTTCGTTCATCGTACCGTTCTCCTTGTGTAAAGGTTATCGTGGCGATTCCCCGAAACAATTAAAAGGGGGGATTATACACAACAGAATCCCGATTACAACCAAAATCACACAAAAACCTTGAAGAATCAAGGGACATTTTGCCTCAACAAGCCGCTTCAAACACAAAAAAATCCGATCTGCCCGGCATTTATTTCGTATAGTTTCCTTGATGAAAACAACGACTGAATCGCGACCCTGTAAATCGTATTATGAAAAAAGTGTGGGTTTTCGTGAAAAGTTAAAAAGCCTGTTGCCTATTCTAAAGAAAACCCTATAATTCCCGCGATATATTGGAATCGGCCCCTTGCGGCCGGAGCTGTTTGACAGTGCGACAAACAATCAAAAATGGAGTGAAATCGAACAGATATGGCAAAGAAGAAAACAACGACGGGGTTATCCAAGAGAGAACTTGAAAAATATCGCCGGTTGCTGCTGGAAAAATGGCGTGAAATCGTCGGTGATGTGACCGCCATGGAAGAAAACATATTTCAGGGCGGCGGCGAGCTGTCGAGCATGCCCGTACATATGGCTGATATTGGGACGGACAGTTTTGAGCAGGAATTCGGGTTGGATTTGCTGGCCGAGGAAAAGAAAATCCTGGTCGAAATCCAGCAGGCCCTCAAACGCATCGAAACCGGCGAGTTCGGCATCTGCGAGGGACTGGGCATTCCGATTGAAAAAAAGCGGCTGGAAGCCATTCCCTGGACGCGGTACAGCCTTGAATACGCTCAAATGCTCGAAAACAATCAGGGCGGGTTCAAATACCGCAATCTCAAGAGCCGCCCCATCGATATTGACCGGACCGCCGAAGAGATCGACGAAGACGAAGAGGACAGCGACGCCGCCGATTCCGACGATGTGGAACTGGGTGAAGGGATGGAAAGCCTGGACGCCCTCGAAGAAGAGGAAGAAGATCACGAAGAACGGGAAATCGCATAACAGGATTTCCCCTCCTCATTGATCGGCAACAGCTATTTACCCCGTTGGCCGTCGTACAGCATCACTTGCAAACGCGGCGAAAAGGCAAAACCGGTTTGCAGGCAGTACTCGGCCAACCAAAGGGATTTTTCGATGTATTCCTCGCGTCGCACGGCCTGAGGCATCAGACAGACCCGTTCCGGATCGACGGAACCGAGCCGCTCAAGGCAGTCGGCAATGTCGTCCAGATCCTGCGGGCGATCCACCACAAATTTTAATTGGCAGCGATAGGCCGCCAGCAGCGCCGACAGTACCGCCGTATTCAGCCGCTCCGACTCGGCTGTATCGTTTCCCGGTTCGACGGAATTGGACAATTTGGGGCTGACGCTCAGCAGATGGATCGGCAGATCGGCAATGAATTTCAGTCCCGCTGTTTCGAGCGTAATAAGATACCCTGCCTTCGCAAACACATCCAAAAAGGCCGCCAAATCCGGCTGAACCAACGGCTCGCCGCCGGTAACGACCAGATGGCGCGTGGGATAGAGGCCGGCCCGACTCAGCAGCGACTCGGCGGTCTGTTCCGTACCCGCCTGAAAATCCCGCGCATAGGCTGTATCGCACCACCTGCAGCGCAGCGGACAGCCCGCCAAACGGATAAACACGCTCGGCACGCCCGCATATAAGCCTTCGCCCTGCAGGGAATAGAAAAACTCACTGATTCGCATTCGTCGGTTTCTGCAAGTCGCCGTTGACGTCTGTCGTGCGATCAGCCGCCGGTTCCTGATGCGAACTCGCCGCACCAGTTGCTGTCATAGACCTTCGGCCAGTGGATATCGGTTTTGTACGTCCCCAAGGCGTCGGATTTGGGGATAAACGCCGGGTTATTGGGGCGCGGGGCATACCGCCGACATTCGCCGTGGCCTTCGCTGACACGCTCAAAGTAAATACATTCCGGACATGTTGGACCTTGATGCTGCATCGCCATCACAGAGCCTCCTAAAAAAAATCCGACTTATAACAGTTCATACTCAACTATAGCGGCACGGACTTGACGCCCTCTGAACACGGCCTAAAGGGCCGTACCGCGATACGGCCGAGTTGCCAGTTC
>DSDR01000351.1 GCA_011048645.1 Phycisphaerales bacterium | reverse complement strand
GAACGCCTGTGTGGAACTGAAACAGCAGACCAACAGACTCAGGATAATACCGAGCCGACGGCTGTTATTGAAATCATGTTTCGTTGCCATAGGACCCCCCATAAGCATTAATGTATTTTTTTTATATTTCTACACATCACCTTAATGTCATCTTAATATAATATACCTCAGAAAATGCAAAAAGCAAATGCCCTGTAACGGCATTTCTGTGCGATATTTATGGGACTGTCCGATAACTTGGCTGAAGGCAGGCCGTCCGAACGTATTTTGCAGGCAGCTCTGTCATTGTCGGCCACGCCAAATGATAAAAAAATATGGCGTTGTTCCCAACGTCCTAAAAACAATGGCGCCAACGTAAATTACCTGCTTTGCTTTTGCACCGTTTTCGGTTATAATTTTTGAGTTTGTAAAATAGAAATGAGAACAGCGTGTTCGAGAGATAAAAAGTATCTGGAATGTCATTTTTTCAGGAGATCGGTTATGCATCTTATTGTTCGAGCAGGGGTACTTGTCGCAACCATGGCACTGGGCGTATTTGCGGCTCAACAGGTGTTTGAATGGGAAGTGCATGATATGAATCGGCCCAGGCCGCCGGTGGTCGCGCCGGGCGCCGAAAACCATCTGCCGCCTGCGGATGCCATCGTGCTGTTTGACGGCACGGATCTGTCGGCGTGGCGCAGCAGCAAGGACGGCGGCAATGCCAAATGGAAGATTCAGGACGGCTATATGGAAGTGGTTCGCGACACAGGCGATATTCAAACACGCCAGGCATTCGGTTCCTGCCAGCTTCATATCGAGTGGGCCGCTCCTGAGGTCGTCAAAGGCAGCGGACAGGGGCGCGGCAACAGCGGCGTCTTTTTGATGGGCCATTACGAAGTGCAGGTGCTGGACTCCTATGAGAATGACACCTATCCCGACGGCCAGGCCGCGGCCATCTACGGCCAAAAACCGCCGTTGGTCAACGCCAGTCGAAAACCGGGGCAATGGCAAACCTACGACATCATTTTCCACGCACCGGTCTTCCGGGACGGAGCAATTGAAAAACCGGCTACGGTAACCGTGCTGCACAACGGGATACTCGTTCAGGACCATTGGGAAATTCAGGGCACGACATTTCACAAGCAGCGAGCCGCCTACCAACCGCATCCGGACAAACTGCCGCTGCGGCTTCAGGATCACGGTGATTTGGTGCGGTTTCGCAACATCTGGATTCGCCCGCTGGACGAATGAATGGGTCTAACACCGCGTATGAAATCCGCGGCATCTGTGGTTTCAGAAATAGAGATGGACAGCGATGCGATTTGATGAATTGAACTTGAAGCCTCAGATACTCAAAGCCCTGGTGAAGATGGGCTATGAGACGCTCACGCCGGTACAGGAACAAACGCTGCCGCATATTCTGGCCGGGCGCGATATGATTGCCCTGGCCGAGACCGGATCGGGCAAGACCGCTGCTTGTGCGGTGCCCCTGGTTCAGGCGGTTGATCCGGCCCGGCGCACGGTCCAGGCGCTGATTCTGGTGCCGACGCGCGAGCTGGCCCTGCAATACGTCACGGAAATATCGCAAATCGCCAAATACACCGACATCGAATCGTTTGCGATTTACGGCGGGTTTTCGATGGCCATCCAGATGGGCAAACTCAACCACGGCGTGCATATTCTGGTCGCCACGCCCGGCCGACTGATCGATATGCTGTATAACACCTCGCTGCGGCTCTCGGATGTGCAGACGTTTGTACTGGATGAGGCCGACGAGATGCTCGATCAGGGCTTTGAGCAGGACGTTGATTTTATTTGTTCATGCCTGGTTCACGAGCATCAGACGCTTTTGTTCAGCGCCACGATGCCGACCGAGATCAAACGGCTGACCCAAAAATACCTCAACGACCCCGTGCTGGTGGAATTGAACAAAGAACAGGCCGCCCCGGCCTCGCTGGAGCATTGTTTCAAATTGGTCAAGCCCCATCACCGACTGGACACGCTGCTCGAATTGATCGACACCGAAAAACCGGTCCAGGCGATCTTGTTCTGCAACAGCCGCCGCGGCTGTGAAACACTGTACGACCATTTGAAAAAAAAGACCGATTCGGTCGAGATGATTCACGGCGGTCAGGATCAGAACAAGCGAACCAGTCTGTTTCGCCGCTTCAAAAAACAGCAGATCAAATATATGATCGCCACCGACATCGCCGCGCGCGGGCTGGATTTTGCTCACGCCTCGCATGTGATCAACTATGACTTTCCGCAGAACGCCGAAGCCTATACCCATCGCACCGGCCGCACGGCGCGGATGGGGCGCAAAGGCCGGGCGGTCACCTTCTGCACGCCGCGCGATATCCAACGGCTCAAAAGCATTTTGCGTCAGAATAAAATCACTCCCATCTGGCTGGGCCAGGAGCCGGATTTGTCCTTGCCGCCCAAACGCGGTAAACAGACGGGCAAAAAACACGGCCCGCGCGGCGGCGAGACCGAAAACACCGCTCACAACAAACCCCGCCGACCCCGCCGTCAAAACCGCCGTTCGTCGGGCGGCGCAAAACCCCACTGACAACGGGAGAATCGCACGATGCCTCTGCCTGAAAGACCGATCAAGGGATTGACATCGCGTATCTTTATGGGTATGGCTCTCGGCATTGTCGCAGGGGCGATGCTTAATGTTCTCGGCAATGAAGGCGGCATTCGCATCTATCTGACGGAAGGTCTGCTTGATGTCATTGGCCAGATTTTCGTCAACAGCCTTCAACTGATCGTCGTGCCGGTGGTCTTCGTTTCGCTGGTATGCGGGACGGCGGAATTGAACGATCTTCGCGAGTTGGGCCGAATCGGCGGCAAAACCGTCATCTTGTATCTGCTGACCACAGCGGCGGCGATTTCGCTGGCGCTGGCCGCGGGTGTATGGATTCAGCCGGGCGCGGGACTGGAACTGACCACGCATCTTGAATTTACCCCAAGCGAAACGCCGTCTCTGAAGGAGACGCTGATCAATATGTTTCCCAGCAATCCCTTTCAGGCAATGGTCGAGGCGAATATGCTGCAGATTATTGTTTTCTCGATTCTGACGGGACTGGCGATCACTCTTGCCGGCGACAGCGGGAAAACTGTCCTGAATTTGTTTAAGCACCTTAATGACGTCGTGATGCGGCTGGTCATGATGCTGATGCAGGTTGCGCCGTTCGGGGTGTTTGCCTTGCTGGCCAAGGTCTTTGCCGAACAGGGGCTGGATGTTATTTTGCCGCTGGGCAAATATTTTACCCTGGTGATTGCGGTGCTGCTGCTGCACGGACTGGTGGTCTATCCGATTGTACTGAAGTTGGGTTCGGGACTCAGTCCGTTTCAGATGCTGAAGAAATTTCGTCAGGTCCCCGTCTTTGCCTTCAGTACCGCCAGCAGCAGCGCAACGCTGCCGATAACACTGGAAACGGTGGAACATCGATTGGGTGTGCATCCGAGCGTGGCCTCGTTTACGATTCCGCTGGGGGCAACCATCAATATGGACGGCACGGCGATTATGAAAGGCGTGGCGACGATATTCATCGCCCAGGCGTACGGCATTGAGATCGGATGGAGCGGCTATTTGATGGTTATCGTAACCGCAACGCTGGCCTCGATCGGCACCGCCGGCGTGCCGGGCGTGGGACTCATTACACTGACCATGGTGTTGCGTCAGGTCAATCTTCCCGTCGAAGGTATTGCCCTGATTATCGGCGTGGATCGTCTGCTGGATATGCTCCGCACCGCGGTCAATGTCATCGGTGATGCGGTGGTCACCTGTATCGTGGCAAAAAGTGAACGTCTGATGGATATCGCGGTG
>DSDR01000061.1 GCA_011048645.1 Phycisphaerales bacterium | reverse complement strand
TTTAGGCAACTTAAAAAAGATGCGTTAAGTCAGGATATTCGAAATGAAAAGGGTCAGATGGTGTGGCATGTTCATCGTGGGTTTGATCTGGACGGCCTGGCCGGTGATCGCGCAGACGTGGGTGCTCGATCCGCAGGCCGGCTGGCAGGATGTCGCCGATTTGCCGCAAGGAGAGTATCTGACGGCGATTTCACAGATCAAGCAGCAGCTTGCCTCCGGCAAGAGCGGCGATGGGGTCGCGGCCCTGGAACAGCTTAAGGCGGACTTTCCGGAACTGGCCGGCGGCGATCTGGAGGTCTTTATCGAAGCGGAAAAAATCTATGCCAAACGCAATCTGGGAAAAGCCGGCAAACTGTACAAAGAATTTCTTGATACGTGGCCGGACAGCCCTTTGCAGCCGGCGGCCATGGAGCGGTATTTTTCTATCGGTACCGCTTTTTTGCAGGGCCAGAAGCGCACCTTTTTGTGGGTGCTGCGGTTGCCGGCCTTTGATGACGGCGTCAATATTATGCGAAATATCGCCGATAAAGCGGGCAATTCGCCGATTGCGCTGCGGGCGCTGCAGGTAACAGCCGAGAATCAGGAACGCCGCAAGCGTTTCATCGAAGCGTATCATACCTGGGCCGAGATCGCCGCCCGATGGCCGACCGGCGCCGAGGGACGCGACGCGCTGCTTCGGATGGCTCGAGCGCTGCACGCTTCGTATGACGGGCCGGATTATGATGAGTCGGTGCTGCGCGGTGCACAGAGTTATTTTGAGGATTATATGCAGCGTTATCCGCAGATCGCAGAAGAGCTGAAGCTCTCCGAGACGCTCCGGTTGATTACCGAGCAGTTGGCTTACAAGCAGTATGAAGTAGGCCGCTATTATGAGCGCATCGGCAATCAGGACGCCGCCCATAGGCATTATCGTCAGGTCATCGAGCAATGGCCCGATACCGGCGTGGCTCAAATGGCGGCCGAGCGATTGGGGCCGGATACTGAACCGCCGGTCAAACCGACCTTTCGCCGCAAACTGTTTAATGCGGCCGGCGGTTTTTTGGATAACTGGTTTGGTTTGAAACTGCTGTTCGGATCATCCGAAGCCCAATCCGACGGCACAAACGCAACGCTTAATATAGAGTAAGGATTCAGTCTGTGAAACGACAACTTATCAGTATCGTACTGACGGCTTCAGTCGCGACGTGGCTGACCGGTTGCGGGACAGGCGGCCTGGCAGGCTACCAAAACACGTGGCTGCATCCGGAGGATGTATCGAGCGTGTATGTCGAGATGTTTGACTCATCCGGTTTTCGACGGGGGTACGAGTTCAAGCTGACCGAGGCCGTGTGCAAACGCATTGAAGCCCAAACGCCGTACAAGATTGTCTCGGACAGGAACCTGGCCGACTCGGTGCTCAGCGGAACCGTCGGCGCCGGTTCGGGGGTGCTTGCCGGCGACCGTTATACCGGACGCGCGTTGGAGCGGGAGGCATTGGTGCAGGTTCGCGTGACGTGGAAAAATCTCCAGACCGGACGGCTGATGCTGGATAACGAAGTCGTTTATGTGGCCGTCAGTTATTCCGACCTGCTCGGCCAGACATTTGATTATTCAGCCGGTGCAGCAGTGAACAAAGCCGCTCAGAAAGTAGTAGAACGGATGGAACAGCCGTGGCAGCCGGCCCTTGTACAGTATGGGCCTGACGCAGGACAGAAATGACAAATTAAAACACACTTCAACACGGCTTTTTGATGTCAACCCCCGGACGTTTCGGCCATTTCGATGTGAGATGCCAATATCGGTTTGGGATTCGGTTTTTTGAAAATGAATCAATGTGTCGCAATAAAACAAAATAAAGACGAGTTACAATGACAAAACAAATTCCTTCCAGACGAAAACAGACTCCGCCGCCTTCGGGGAAATTGCCCCCTCGCTATAATCGCGGTCCGTTTACCTGGCTGTTGATCGCGCTGGTGGTTATGGCCATTTTTATGTCGCTCAGTCAGCTTCACCGCACGGACAAACTGTCGCTTTCCGAGTATCTCGACTATGTCAATCAAGGCTATATCGAGGAGGTGACGTTCAAAGAAACCAACCGCGAGATTACCGGAAAGTTTAATGAAGAGGGCATTGCCAACCGTCCCGACGGCGCGCCGACGATGTTTCAGGTGCATTATACGCCGGAACTGCTTCCGGAGGGACATTTTGACCGGCTGGATCAAAACGGCGTGGAGGTCAAGGTCGAACGAGACGGGCTTTGGATTCAGTTTTTAATGAGCCTGGTGCCGTTTCTTCTGATCATCGGATTGATTTACTTTTTCTTCCTGCGCAATCTCAGGGGCGGCGGCGGAATGCTGATGAATTTCGGCCGCAGCCGGCATCGTCTGCGCGGCAAGGAAAAGAAAGTTACATTTGACGATGTCGCCGGCATTGAAGAGGCCAAAGACGAAGTGGCCGAGATTATTGAATTTCTCAAAAATCCCAAAAAGTTTCGGAAAATCGGCGGACGCATACCGCGCGGGGTGCTGCTGTCGGGCCCGCCCGGCTGCGGCAAGACGCTCTTGGCCAAGGCCATCGCCGGCGAGGCGGATGTGCCGTTTTTCAGTATCGCCGGAAGCGACTTTGTGGAGATGTTTGTCGGGGTCGGGGCCAGTCGTGTGCGCGATTTGTTCAAACAGGCCAAGGAAAATTCGCCGTGTATTATCTTTCTGGACGAGATTGACGCCATCGGCAAAAAACGCGGCCCCGGTTTTGTCAGCGGCGGCCACGACGAACGTGAACAGACGCTCAACGCCATTCTGGTCGAGATGGACGGCTTTGAGACCAACGATCAGGTGATCGTCATTGCCGCCACCAACCGCGGCGACATCCTGGACCCGGCCTTGACCCGACCGGGGCGATTCGACCGGCAGGTCGTGGTGCCGCTGCCGGATTTGCAGGGACGCACCAAGATTCTGCAAATCCACGCCAAAAAGATCAAGTACGATCCGTCGGTGGATTTTGAACGGCTGGCCCGCGGCACGCCGATGTTCACCGGCGCCGAACTGGAGGCCCTGATCAACGAGGCTGCCATCGGCGCCACGATGCAGGGCAAAGATTACGTGGAGATGAGCGACTTTGAAGAAGCCCGCGACAAGGTCCGCTGGGGTCGGGCCAAACGCAGTCGGGTGGTGGACGAAGCCGACAAGCGGCTGACCGCTTTTCACGAGGCCGGCCACGCCCTCGTGCAGGCCATGATCAAAGACGCCGATCCGCTGCACAAAGTCAGCATCATTCCGCGCGGGCCGATGGGCGGGGCCACCTTTGCGCTGCCGGAAAAAGATCGACTGTTTTATTCCAAGAAATACTGTCTGGCTCAACTGCAAATCTGTTTCGGCGGTCGGGTGGCCGAGGAGCTGTTCTGTGACGACGTTACCAGCGGCGCTCAGTCGGATATCAAACAGGCGACGATGCTGGCGCGCGGGATGATTATGGAATGGGGGATGGGCGAAGAAGTCGGCCCGATCAATTACGCCACCGACGGCAGCAGCGACGGGTATTTTGCCCATCTTGTGCCGGAATACTCGCAGCGGACCGCCGAGCTGATTGATCGGGAAGTCAAAAAGCTGATCGACTCGGCCTATGTCAAGGTTAAAGATCTCATCGAGGCCAACCGCGACAAGCTCGATGCGTTGGCCCAGGCGCTGATCAAATATGAAACGCTCGACGCCGAAGAAGTGCAGACCATTATCGAAGGCGGGCAGTTCGACAAACCGACGGTCTCCGATCTGTTGGCGGCCGAACAGAAAAAAAACGTCGGCACGCCGAAAAAGAAAGAGCAGGACGATTGGCTG
>DSDR01000101.1 GCA_011048645.1 Phycisphaerales bacterium | reverse complement strand
GTGTCGCCGTCGCCGTGAAACGCGAACCGCCATACTGAACGGGAATTGATTCCTCCGCAAAATCCGGTAACTTTGCGGAGGAATCAGGGGGTTGCCGTCAATTAAGGCTCAAGCCAATGGGCGGACAGAACGGCCAGGTCAAGCAAATCCACCCGACCGTCGCAGTTGAGGTCTCCGGGCTGGAGCGGACCCCAGAAACCGATATATGCTGAAGCGTTTTCGCCGGCCACAGTAAATCGCCCGCCGGCAACCAGATGGCTGCCAAAGGGCAGCAGCGCAAAGACGCGATCGCTCATACCGCTGCCGAGAGGCTGCCACACTCGGCCATCCCATCGGGCGGTATAATTGGCGGCATTTCCTGCGGCTCGATAAAAAAGCCCGCCGGCAAAAAGATGTGTATGCATCGCGGCCAGACTATACACGTGTGAGTTCACGCCGCCGCCGACCGGCTGCCAGGAAACGCCGTCCCACTTGGCAATATAGCTGACCGGCGCGGCCACTGTCCCCGGTGCACTGGTGAATTCACCGCCGGCAATCAGCCGCGGTCCGAACACGGCCAGCGCATAGACATCGGAATTCATTCCCGTGGCCAGCGGCTGCCATGTGGCGCCATCCCAGCGGGCGATACGGTTGCAGGACAACGCGCCGGCCGTGGTAAATGAGCCGCCCGCGATCAACTGGCCGTTAAAGACGGCCAGCGTAAAGACCTGCCCGTTCATACCGGCGCCGAGCGATGACCAGGCCGTCCCATCCCAGACGGCGATGTTATTGGCCGTCGTTGACCCGGCCATTGAAAAATTGCCCCCAACAACCAAAACTTCCGACGC
Organism: Phycisphaerales bacterium; assembly: GCA_011048645.1. Taxonomy (GTDB): domain Bacteria; phylum Planctomycetota; class Phycisphaerae; order Sedimentisphaerales; family Anaerohalosphaeraceae; genus T3Sed10-213. The sequence goes on along the minus strand of DSDR01000101.1, from coordinate 3,008 downwards.
CGGCCCGGCCCCGTCGGGATCCCATCGGAAAACCACATTGACCGCGCCGTTCACGCCCGGAATACCGTTACCCAACAGCCACTGTTCGGGACACTGGGCGCTGACCGGTTGGACGAACACCCCCTGCATTATAATGCCTGCAAGCAGAGCAGCGAAAATGAAACGCGATTGACCTGAAAATTTAGATATTTTTCACCCCTTTTTATGTAATTTGATTGTCAATAACTCATGAATTGTCCGCTTGGAATATGTGTTTAATGCATAGGCATACTCCTGAAAATTTGGTTTCGTTCTGTGAGATACCCTTGTTCGTCCATTCGAAAGGGCCTCACCTTGTCTTCTCTAAAAGATCAATGCGCATGCCCTGCGGCGGGGGAGTTCAGATGTGTCGTTCTCACCATCCCGGTTGTGTCTTCAACCCTCGCTGTATCTCCTTAAGCGATCCCTATTTTGACAATGAAAACCTGAAAAGTCAAGAAAATTTTCCAAACGACAAAAACAGGGGCATTGTGCCTGACCCGGCCGGTTTTGTGTTGACAGGATCAGGAGGTTATGATGTCCGACGGTCTGTCTTCTGATGTCTGATCTGATTGTAAGAAGGAATTTGCGGGAAAATGAATTGTGTCGTTCAACTTAGCGAGGCATAAGAGCTTCCGGGTGGCGGGCCAGAATTTTGCGAAGCTGATCCACAACGTCCGGGCGCTCGGACGCCAGATTACGGCTTTCCAATAAGTCGGCCTGATAGTCATACAGTTCATAGACAGCCGTCTCCTGCGGCTCATTGGGAATCTTCCACTCGACCAAACGATAGCGATCCGTACGAACGGCGCGTCCCATACGCCGCCCCCGCGGGAAAACATGATAGGCGTGATCCCTGACGCGAACAGAAGGGTCGCGCAGAACCGGCGCCAGACTTTTACCATCAATCGGCTGCGTAACATGCTCACCCGGATGCGGCAGCCCGGCCAGTTCAACCAGTGTCGGATAAATATCCACGGTTTCGGCAAGCTGATCGGTATGCGTCCCCGCCTTGACAATACCGGGGGCGGAAAAAATCAGCGGAATCCGATTGGCCTGCTCATAATTGGTGTGTTTGGTCCAGTACCCCAAATCGCCCAAATGATAGCCGTGGTCGCCCCACAGCGCAATAACCGTGTCGTCGGCCATCGTAAGCCGATCCAACTCATCAATTACACGTCCAATCTGGGCATCCATAAAGCTAACACAGGCATAATAAGCATGAATCAGCGTCCGCTGAAGTTCTTCGTCGAAAGGTGTTTTTCGCTCAATCGGTTCATACTGGTCAATTTCAATGTATCCTTTGCCGGCAAACGGCGGCGCCAGTTCCGGCGGCGTTTGACGCCCAGCCAATGCGATCTCAGCAGGATCATACATATCCCAGTACTTTTTTGGCGCGCAGAAAGGCAAGTGAGGCTTGACAAACCCCAATGCCAGAAAAAGCGGCTGATTGCGTTCGTGCGCCGCGCGCAAACGGCGGATACCTTCGTCAGCGATACGCCCATCAGCGTAAGCATTATCCGGCACATCCGCCTTTTCCCATGCATGACCGCGCGGCAACGTATGAATCCGGTCTAATTGCTGATTGGTAAAAAAAGCCTCTTCGCGAGTCAACCGGCCCCCTGCCGAGTTTTCCGGCAACAGATACTCCACCACCGGTTCCCAATGCGGCTTGGTACTCCATGAAGCATCATCGCCTGTGTTGCCATGACCGATGTGGAATATCTTGCCGATGCTTTCAGCCCGCCAGCCGTGGCGTATGAAATACTGGCTCATCGTTACCGCGTCGGGATAGACTTCCCGAAACGGCTTGTCGAGACCATACAGACCCAGCGACGTCGAACGACTGCCCAGCATGAGGTTATATCGGGATGGGGCACAGACCGCCTGATTGCAGTAGGCCTTGTCAAAACGCACCCCCCTGGCCGCCAAACGATCCAGATTCGGCGTCTTAGCCAGCGGATCGCCGTAACAGCCCAGGGCCGGTTTCAAATCATCAACGCAAATCAACAGGATGTGCGGCTTTTTACGCCCTGTCTGGTCATCGGCCGCAATGCGACTATACCCCCCCGTCAACAGTGAACCGACCGCTGCACCCATCCATTTCATAAAATCTCTGCGATACATCAGATTCTCCAGTTCATCACACTGTTTATCGTCATTTCAGCTTATGGGTTTAGCGCCGATTCCGACAATCAAGAGGGGAAAATCGGACAACGGCGAAACACAAAAACCTCACTGCAAGGGTCCAAAACGGGCTTTTTAGATGAAAAAACAAAAACAGGCGGCGGTGGGATTCGAACCCACGAATAACGGTTTTGCAAACCGTCGCCTTGGACCGCTTGGCTACGCCGCCGTATATTCAGATTTGTCCGGCATGTCAAGATCATCCTTCCAAAAGCCGGAGAACTCGCTCCAGCAGATATTCGGTTAATCTAAATAAAAGCGGCCAATATTGCAAGAAAAAAGGATAAAATAATAAATTCCGCCCTTAATTTTCTTGCAACACTGTCCTGTTTTGTGTAGGGTAAAAGGCAGTTCGCCGGAAAGGGTTTTTCCGGTTCTATTCCTGAATAAAGCTGATATTTAACGGTATTATACACTTATTGGGGTATAGTGTAACGGTAGCACGACTGACTCTGGATCAGTTAGTTGGGGTTCGAATCCCTGTACCCCAGAATCAACATAAAGCACGAAAAAGGAAAGACTTGCGATTAAGCCCCCTTAGCTCAAGAGCGGGGCCTTTTTCGTTTATTTTTCGATTTTGTCCGATTAACATTTTACGAGGACGCCGCTATGCCCTATTATAGGTAAAATCCACCCTCTTTTGGTTACGTCTGAAGGCCGCACCAGGAAATCCGTGGTCACAAAAGAATGAGGTGAATAATGGAATGACGAAAACGCGTGATGCAGCGGTCAATGCGGCTGGGGCATTGTGTGTGCGACCCCAAGCAGCCGTGTCCATGCGATTTGTTCAAAGAGAAAAACAT
>DSDR01000018.1 GCA_011048645.1 Phycisphaerales bacterium | reverse complement strand
TGGCCAATTCCGCCGAGGCGTTCAGCGACGGCACATAGTCGGCCAATTGCTCCAGCGTGCGGATACGATGGCGCACCTGCCAGCGCCAATCGTTCCACGGGTGGGTGTGCAAGGTGTGTTGGTTCTCCCCCGACGGGCCGAACGTGCCCAAACGGCGGGTTGATTCATCAGAGGGCGCACGCACGGCGACCCTCAACGTACTTGGAGGCTCGGAGGCCTGTTCTTCGGCGACGCCGTTCTCAACCCGTTCAAATTGCTGCATGGTATTTTTTCCTTTCTTTGATTAACCCCAACAGCCGAGCGGCGTAAGCCGCCGGATTATGTCACGTTTGGGACAGCGTCTGACGCATCCGTATCGCTTATCGGGCCGCTCGCGCGGCCGCGCTGTTGCGCCGTGTCATCGTACAACAGCCGAGCGGCGCAAGCCGCCGGATTATGTCACGTTTGGGACAGCGTCTGACGTATCCGTATCGCTTATCGGGCCGCTCGCGCGGCCGCGCTGTTGCGCCGCGCCCTTGCGCAGAGACATCTTACTGCGTTAAAAACATCGTCAGGCTTTTGACAAAACTCTGTCGCAGCGGCTTGATACTGTCAGCGATATCCTGCGGTTCCATACCAATCATTGCGAACGAAAAGAACCCGAACACAAATCCGGCCACCGCACACGCCAGTCGGCGAATCCGCACCCAATCCAGCTTCTTTTCGCCCAGAAACGGCATCAACTGACGCTCAATCTCTTCCAGATACCGCGAGAACGGCGCCTCGATCCGGTCGGTGGCCTGACGTTCGAGCTTGAGCAGCAAACGCCCCTGAAACAGCAGGATAAATTCATCCTGATGATTTCGAAAAAACGCATAATGGGCATTCAAAAAATGCTCCAGCACCTCTTGCAGCGTCGTGGTCGGCTGCCGGTCAGATTCGCGCAGCGTCTCGATTAAATGGTCAATGGCCTGCTCAACCAGCACACCGGCAATGTCATATTTATCGGTAAAATGCCGATAAAACGTCCCTTTTCCTAAATCCGCCCGTTCTGTAATCATATCAATCGCAGCCGCATCGACGCCGCATTCGCTGAAGATCTCCAGTGCGGCGGTGAGCAGCTTCTTTCGGGTCTTTGCGGCCCGCTTTTCAGTACGACTGGGCGGGATTGCCGGTTTATTGACCGATGTATCGATACGTTCAATTCGCTTTTGGCCAGTGGATTCCATAACTGACTATATAGTCAATTATGACCACATAGTCAATATATTTTCGGCAAATTTTTGCAAAAGTTCACAAAAATTTGCAATTTTTGACGACTTTGTTGTGTTTTCGAGAAAATCCCGACCTACCACTGGCCGGGCAAGAGGCTGTCCGACAGCGGGGCGTTCCACCAGTCCGGATCGCGTAGATAGTGTTTCATCCACATCGCCGCATTGACGCCGTCGGCTACCGCCGTAACCAGTTGCATCGCTGCGCCGATGCGGCAATCGCCGGCCACGAACACACCGGGTATGTTGGTGCGCAGATAGGCCGTGTCGCACTTGATGAAACCGGCCTCGGTTAAGTCGACAAACCCCTTCAGGAAATCGGTATTAGGGACCATTCCCACAAAGATAAACACCCCGTCGCAGGAGATCGTTTCGGTTTGGTCGGTTTTGACGTTTTTGATAACGGCTCGTTCGACGCGGTCTTTGCCCTCGATGGCGGTCAGCGTCGCGTCCAGACGCAGCTCGATGTTGGAGTCGTCGGCGTTGACCTTTTGCATCAACTCTTCGACCAGTACCTGCGTAGCGCGAAATTGCTGACGCCGATGCACCATAATGACCTTTTTGGCGTATTTAGCCAGGTGCAGGGTGTCCTCGACGGCTGTATTGCCGCCGCCGACCGAGACGACCGTCTTGTCCTTGAAAAACGGTGCATCGCAGGTGCCGCAGTAGCTTACGCCCGCGCCGGCCTGTCGAAACGCTTGCTCTCCCGGCACGTCCAAATGGCGGTATGAGCTGCCGGAGGCCAGGATCACCACCCGTCCGAGATAGACCTCATCGTCCGTGCGGACTTCGATGCGTCCGTCGTCGCGGCGAATCAGGCCGGATACCTCGGCGCTGGTTTTGACCTCGCCGCCGAAGGCCTGGACCTGTTCGAGCATCTTCATCACCAAATCCGGCCCGCCGATCTTGGCATAGCCGGGGTAATTCTCGATGCGGTCGGTGGTGTTGATTTGTCCGCCGGGGTAGAATTTTTCGAGCAGAATGGTTTTGGCCCGATCGCGTGCGGCGTACAATCCGGCGCCCAGCCCGGCCGGGCCGGCACCGACGATGATGCAGTCATATTCTTTGTGTGTCATGGGTGTCCCTTTCGGTTCATTCACAAAGGCGTTGCGCCCGTCGTCGATTATTGAAAATTTCGTCGCGATGACTGTTCGTAACGTTGGCCGAATGTGCTTTTCAACTGTTCGGCCTCGGCCTGTTCCCACAGCCGGGCGGGCTGCTGGGGCACTTGTTCGAAGCGGCCGAGGTACCGGCCCTGCTGATCATAAATCAATTCATCAAATGACCCGTCCATATGCAGATAGTCAGCCCGGACGACTGTAATTTGATTCGAGGCGCGGACATGACTTTGCTCCGTATCGATAACCGCCAGCCGCGTCGGTACCACAAATCCACTGCCGGTCAACACATCGATGATGATCTCATCGGTATCGGTGTGCACTAAACCGGCGATAAAGGCCGGCAGCAGCGGCTCGGGCAGCATCATGGCGGTGCGCTGAAGCGCACGCTCGCGCTCGGTGTTGGTTGTCAGGATCATCCGCTGAAGGGTATTGGCTCGAAGTTCGGCCCGTCTCGGCTGTCGGGAACGGGGCGGCCAGGTCTGCGTCGTCCAGGTGAATGTATCCTCTTCGGCGTCCAGCCACAAATCCGACTCGCTGTATGTGCCGCCCGGCTCCAGATATCGCGTGGTGATGCGATAGTGTCCGTCGGCCTGCTCGTCGTCGTGATGCAAAAAGAAGCGGCGATCGATGAAGCCCAGCGGCCTGTCGGAGGTGTCCTTGATCATCAGTTGCATTTCCTGCGGGGCGCTGGCATCGAACAGGTCGGCGGTGTGCCGGTCAAACGCCTCGGTAAACTGTCCAACGGCTTGGGCGCCGGCCTGCAAAGCCGTCGGCTGCTCGTAGCGCACACCGGCGGCCAACGTCCGAAAGACGTTTTCGGCGAACCACCCGTCGCTGCGATAGGAGATCAGCAGTTCCAGTCGCCGTCCGAAATCCAGCGGGGCCACTCCGACCAGAAAATCCTGGCCTGTTGGATCCGACGTATAAATGCGTCCTGCGACCATTGCAATCGGCCCTTCGAACCGGCCGAGCGGAATCAGTCTGCCGCCGGCGCTGTCGGCGCGCGACTGGAGAAGCTGCTCCGGATCGGTCGGTTCATCGCACAGGGCATAGCGCCAGCGGACATGCATCACCGGACGACCGCCGATGCGCATCAGACTCAACAGGACGAAGGCGTTGTCGCTTTCGTAGCGCCAGCCGCCGACGGACTGCCATTTGTCGCCCTGCGGCGCCGGTGCGGCCAGTCCGGCGCCCGGCAGTTGGACCGGCTCGCCCAACTCCACCCGCCCGCGCGCCTGCACCACCAGCAGCGACAACCCCAGCCCCAGCGCAAAAATCGCCAGCAGCGCCACCTCCACCGCCGAATATCGTTTTAAGACGTCTGTATCCATTCGCCTTCCTTGGCCGCACAAAACCAACGGCCGGTCAATTTGTCAGCTAAATCCATACTCATACAAAATAGTTGGTTACACTGAAAACTATCGTAGTTAAAATGGTAACCGCATGATACGACGAACAAAACATTATGAGGAATAATACCCTTTAAGATCAAAGTTACCACTGTTAAACTCAACAAG
>DSDR01000305.1 GCA_011048645.1 Phycisphaerales bacterium | reverse complement strand
CAGACGGCCTTTGCATTTGATCCGGATACCCAGGCGTGGCTGCATCCGATGCAGCCGGGCAAAAGCGGCTGGGAACAAACCCAGCCGTCGTATGAGGAGCATTACGTCATAGATACCGTCGGCAAGCCCTCGCCGCACGGGGCGGGGTGGTGCTTTCCGGCGCTGTTCAAGACCCCTCAGGGCGATTGGGTGCTCATCAGCGACACCGATGTGGACAGAAATTATTGCGCCGCCCGGCTGGCGCATCGAAGCGACGGCGGGGTGTATCGCATTGCCTTTCCGCATCCGCAGGAGCACCGCGGGTCGCAGGATCCCGTCGAACCGCAGGTGACGCTGCCGTTTGAGTCGCCCTGGCGGGTGCTGGTCGTCGGCGACAGCCTGCGTCCTGTCGTCGAAACCACGTTGATGACCGATTTAGCGGCGCCTACGGCATATGACAACACCGAGTTTATCAAGCCCGGCCGCGCGTCCTGGCACTGGCTGCGCTACGACAACAACAGCTCCCGGCTTGAGGTCATCGAGCGATTTCTCGAATTTTCCGCCGAGATGGGTTGGGAATATATTCTGGTTGATTGCGACTGGGACCGCAATATCGGCTATGAAGAAATCGCCGAATTCGTCCGAAAAGCACGTCAGCATAATGTGGATGTCATTCTCTGGTATAATTCCAACGGTCAGTGGAATACCGCCCCGATGACGCCGAAGGATCGGATGTATCCCCGTCAGGTGCGGCGGCGGGAGTTTGCCCGCCTTCAGCAAATGGGCGTCCGGGGTGTGAAGGTCGATTTCTTCGGAGGCGACAAACAGGCGACAATGCAGTTTTATCTTGATTTGTTTGAGGATGCAGCCGATTACGGCATCCTCGTCAATGTCCACGGCGCAACGGTGCAGCGCGGCTGGCAGCGCACGTATCCCAACCTGATGACCGTCGAGGCGGTTAAGGGAATGGAGTATGTCACGTTTGATCAGCGCAACGCCGATCAGCAGGCCCATCATTGCACCATTTTGCCGTTTACGCGCAACGTCATCGGCTCAATGGATTTTACGCCGGTGGTGTTCAACCCGCGGATTCGCGGCGTGCGGGTTCGCACCACCCCGACGTTCGAACTGGCGCTGTCGGTGGTGTTTGAATCCGGGATTCAGCATTTCGGTTTGGCGCCTGATGAGACAGCGCTGATGCCCGATTTTGTGGTCGAGTTTCTGCGTCAGGTTCCCGCCGCCTGGGAGGATACGCGGTTTGTGGACGGTTATCCCGGACGGTCGGCAATCCTGGCCCGCCGCAGCGGCGATACGTGGTATGTTGCGGGCATCAACGGTCAAAACGATCCGCAGACATTTTCAGTCGATTTATCGGTCCTTGGCTGCGGACACTGGACGGGGGACCAAATCACCGACGGGCCAAACCGAACCTTTGTTCAGACGCTCATCCGTGCGGCCTCGGATAAGCCGCATCGCGTCGAAGTCCCCGCCCGCGGCGGATTTGTCATCCGGCTGACCCCGGCCAAATAACCCGTAAGTCCTTAAAATAATTTAGCTTTCTGTTAATCGATCCGATGAGCACACAGTCGCTGCGGAACAGAGAAGGAGACAGTTATTATTAAGGGTATTTCAACTCTTTATTGTCAAATTTTGGCCGACGGTCTGATTTTTCCAAATTTTATGAAATTCGAGGCTAATTTTTGCGTTTTTGTTCTCTATCCTAAGCAAATATAACCAATGCGACCCAACCACGCGGGAGTGGAAGTTGAATGGGTGAACCGGAGAAAAAAGCGGTCTCTTTTTTTCGTTTGTACACGAGCATACAGTCGCGGCTGTACGCCTTCATTTTGACGATGGTACACAATGAACACGACGCCGAAGAATTGCTTCAGGAAACGGCGGTGTACCTGTGGGAACAGTTTGACCAGTATGAGCCGGGTACGAATTTTTGGGCGTGGGCGGCCTGTGTGGCGCGGTTTCGGGTGCTGGATTTTCACAAAAAAAATCGAAAAACCAGGCCGTTATTTGACAATCAAATGTATCGGGAACTGTTTGAGATTGCCGATGCCGTAACCGAAGAAAGCAGTGACCGCCGCCATGCGTTGAAGATTTGTATGGAAAAACTCAAAAGCTCCGATCAGAAACTGTTGCAGTTGCGGTTTGACAAGAGTTACTCGATCCAGCGGATCGCCCAGTTAACCGGACGCTCCCGACATGGCCTGTATAAAACCATGGCGCGAATTCTGGGTCTGGTGCGGGAGTGTATGCAGCGTACCTTGGCTCAATGGGATTACCCGCGATGACACAGCCGACCAATCGACAAATGGATGAGTTGATTTTACAGCTTATTGACGGCGTCATAAGCGACGAGGGATTTGGCGTCTTGAAGCAGTGGATCAAACAGGATCCCCAGGCCGCCGAGTACTACTGTCGTTTTTTGAACGATTACGCGGCGGTCAAAATGGAAATCAGCTCAATCGCGCATCGGTCCGAATCGCTGTCGATGGAAGACGGACTGGATCGTGATTTATGGAAAGCCCTGGCCGAGACGGAAAAGACCGCCCCAACGATCAAAACCGAACGACAGGCCTTTCGTCTGCCCCGGCAGACCGTCGAAATGCGGCCGGTTGAAAAAACCTCCAAAAAAATCAATAAATCGCTGCTGCTGACGGCGATTTCCTCATTGGCGGCGTTTTTGATGTTGGCCGCTTATGTGGTGTTGAATCCGCGTACGTCGCCGCCCATCATCGGGACGCTGACGCGGGCGATTGACGCCCGAGGGGCCGACTCTGCCAAATTGGACCCCGGCAGGGATCTGCGAGCGGGGCTTTTTTATCTGGAACAGGGACTGGCCGAGATTCGGATGGACAGCGGCGCGTCGGTGATTCTGGAAGGTCCCGCAGAGGTGGAGCTTCAGTCGGTCAACAGCCTGTTTTTACGGCGGGGCGCGCTGGTGGCCACGGTCGGACGCGAGGCGGTTGGTTTTGTCGTCAATATGCCGCACGGCAGGGTGCTGGACCTCGGAACGGAATTTGCCATCCGGGTCAAATCGGATGGCTTGTCCGAAGTTCATGTCTTTCAGGGCGAGGTGATGTTTTACCCCGAAATGGATACGGGAAATATGGTGCTCTCGGCCGGCCATGCCTGTTCTATGATGTCCGGCGGGACGATTGAAAAGATTGTACCGCGACCGCAGGCGTTTGTGCGTTCAGAGGAATTCACGTCGCGGGCGCTGGCCCGTGAGGGCAGCGACTATCATCGCTGGAAAGCGTCGGTTTTTGCGCTGCATCGCGATCCGTCGCTGCGGGCGCATTATTTCTTCGATCAGAATCCGTTGCAGCAGGCCGATCGGGCGCTCAACGCCGCGGCCCGGACGAAAGGCACATTAAACGGATTGTCGGGAGCGGACGGCCGTCATCCGCCGACGTGGGTTCAGGGACGCTGGCCTCAAAAAAAAGCCGTGCGGTTTGAACGCGGCAAAAACCAGGTCATCCTGATTCCTCCGGATCCGGCGCTGGCCGTTACCGGTCCGATTACGCTGTCTGCGTGGGTGTATTTTCCCAATGAGACTCAAATGGGCGGCCATCTCATTGCCTGTCGGCAGGACAATCATGTCAATTTTCAGTTTTCAGTTTTTGATGACGAATATACGCATACCGGTCAGCGAAATCGTTTCGAGTTTCTGCGGTTTGACGAGCAGAACAGGCTTTGGTGTCACAGCAAGCGATTCGAGCCGCAGCCGGGACAGTGGTATCATTTCGCCGTGACGCATGACAACGAAAAAACCAGTTTCTATGTAAACGGACATCGTCACGAGCAAAAAGTCTATAAGATGCACCCTGAACCGATTCCTGCCGAGATGATTATAGGGGCTATGAAGGTGCAAGGTGAGTATGTGCTTCGGGACGGCGATTTTGACGGCGTG
>DSDR01000188.1 GCA_011048645.1 Phycisphaerales bacterium | reverse complement strand
GAATACAGCGGCACGCCGTACCCTTCCATTTGCCAATTGCTCGGCACCGGAATCGTGTCCCAGTCGCGAACATCGTAGTCCGGCCTGTAAAAATCCGCCGGGCGGCTGTCCGGATCCGGCGACCAGTGAAATTTCCAGTCGCCGTTGAGTAATTTGGCCCAGCGCGATGAGAGTCGATCTCCCGTAACGGCGCTGCGAATATCAGGATAAGGCATAGAGGTGCTGCGCGGGGCCTCCTTGTTGATGCCGATGATTTGTTCGTTTTCCCAGTCGGGCACATCCGCTTTGGCATTGACCATACCCATAACAACGATCCCTGCTAATACCAGACACACAAAGCCTTGTTTATTCATAGCCAAATCTCCCGAATTCGAGTGAATAATCCATTCGCACAAATACTAACCGTCGCAGGCCGGTTATGCAAGCGCAACTGTGCGGAATTTTGAGATCTTGGCGGGGGACTATTCGTTTTCCGGCTCAATGACGTGCATTTCAATCAGGGCGTTTCGAGCGGCCATTTGCTCGGCGTCTTTTTTGGTCACGCCCCAGGCGCTGGGAAACCGGCGATGGTCAATCACGACGCCGACCTCAAAACATTTGTTGTGATCCGGCCCTTTTTCATCCAGCAGTTCATAGTACGGCGTGCGATTATAGACCTGCTGACAGTGCTGCTGAAGGACGGATTTGAAGTTGTTTTGATGCTGTTCGGCGTCGGCTAATTCGATCAGCGGCTCGAACAAACGCAAAATGAAGTCTTGCGCCGCCTCCAGTCCGCCGTCGAAATAGATCGCCGCGATCACCGCTTCCAGACATCCGGCGGCGATAGACCCGTTGACCGCGCTGCTGCGGTCGGTGCCTTTGCCCAAACGAAGATATTGCACAAGCCCCATCTGCCCGGCAATTTTGGCGCAGACTTTTCGCGAGACGAGCATACTCTTAATCTTGGTCAGATCGCCTTCCTGATACCGGGGGAAACGGTCATATAAGGCGCGGCAAATCACCAGCCCCAGCACCGAATCGCCCAAAAATTCAAGGCGTTCATTGCTTTTGAGGCGGTCGTCCGTTCGGGAAGAATGCGTCAGCGCTTCGCAAAGTTGCCCGGGATCCTTAAATTGGTAACCCAGCGCCTCTTGTATCTGCTGCAGAAGTTCGGTATCCATCAATTGTCTCTTGTTACGATTTCGCAGGCAGATTTCGAACAGCGCCGACGCATGGCGACATTCGAAATACGCCCGTCAATGAGATAGGCATATACAGAATATATCATATGAGCAAATCTTGTCAAGTTTTGGCTGTTCAAACACGTATAAATTCGTGGGAAACTGAGAAATCAGTAATTTTCTGTCTCGTAATATCTGGAAACTTTAACTTGCGTTTGAGTCTTCAAGTGCGTAAGATTCTACGAACTGAAAATAAGCCGAAAAGCAACTTGTCCCACTGAGTGCGGGTGAGTCGTCAGATACAATGAAAACGAGTTTCGAATTAAAAAACAAGTGGCTCATTATTATCGTGATTTCGGCGGCTGTCTTCTCCGGCTGCCGAGTGGCTCCTGGCCACACGGGGATTGATCCGGTTGATTTGCCATCGGCCTTTTCAGAGTCCGGCCAGGCGCCTTTGCCGGATAAATGGTGGCATACCTTTGGTGATGCGGCGCTGGATGCGCTGGTTGAGCAGGGACTTAGTCAGAATTTCTCGATTCGGTCGGCTTGGGATCGGCTCCGACAGGCCGAGCAGGTCGCTGTCAAAACGGGCGCCGGTCTGCTGCCGGATGTAACCTACCAGGGGGCCGCTCGCCGCACGCGGCAGGAACGAGATGACCGGACGGACTACACTTCAACCTACACCGCGGCTCTGGCTGCGTCCTATGAACTGGATTTATGGCAGCGTGTGCGTTCAAGTCATGAAGCGGCCCTGCTCGATGCGCAGGCCGCCCGCGAAGACGTGGCCGCCGCGGCCGTAACGCTCAGCGCTGCCATTGCCCGCACGTGGTACCAGCTTGCCGAGTCCCGCCTGCAGGAGCAGTTAATCGCCGAACAGATGGAGACAAACGAAAAAATACTGGAGATTATCTCGCTTCAGTTTCGCCAGGGACAGGTCGGCGCGTCGAATGTCTTTCGTCAGCGTCAGTTGGTTGAGGCGACGCGCGGCCAGCTCATCGCGGCGCAAGAGCGTTCCGTCCTCCTGCAGCATCAGTTGGCGATTCTGCTGGGCAAGGTCCCCGGCCACTGGACGCCGCAGGCGGACGCCGAATTGGTCGCGCTGCCGGACCTGCCGGCCGCGGGCGTGCCGGCCGAGCTGCTGCAGCGTCGGCCCGATTTGCGCCGCGCCGGCTATGCGATTGCCGCCGCTGACGCCCGCGTCTATGCGGCCGTGGCCGATCAGTATCCGCGCATCAGTCTTTCGGCGTCCGCACAGACTGATGCGGACCGCATCGGCGATTTAGTGGACGACTGGGCGGCCTCGCTGGCGGCCAACGTCGTCGGCCCCCTGTTTGACGGTCATTTGCGAAAGGCTGAGGTTGAGCGAACCCGCGCCGTCCTTTCGGAGCGAATTCATACCTATGCCCAAAACGTCCTGACCGCCGTCGGCGAAGTCGAGGACGCCCTGCAGCAGGAGTATTATCAGCGTCAAGCCATTGACAATCTCCGGCAGCAGCTTGACCTGTCCGAGCAGGTCTATGAGCGTACCCGTGAAAGCTATCTCAAAGGGCAACTGGATTACCTGCGCGTTCTCGATGCACTGGTTTCGCGGCAGGCCCTTCAGCGCAATGAACTGACCGCCCGGCGTCTTTTAATCGAACGCCGTATTGATTTATGTCGTTCGATTACCGGCGACTGGTCGATGCAGCCGTCCGAGCCGGCGACATTGCAACCTGCACCTGTTATGTCAATGAGGAACGTCTATGAGTGAACCGGTATCCCGATCCCAATCCTCCCGCCCGGTTGGTGTTGTCGGCAAGCTGCTCAAAGGGCTGCTTGCCCTCGTGTACAAACTTATCCTGCCGGTACTTATTGTCGCCGGCGCGATGGGGTTCTACAAATACCAGATGGACACCCGCCCCGAAGCGCAGCGTCGTCTGGCGGATCGTCAGGCGCGACTGGTGACGGTCGATTCGGTCCACAGACAAACCCGCCCGGCAGTGGTTCATGCCATGGGAACGGTCAAACCCGCGACTGAAGTTGCGCTGACGGCCGAAGTGACCGGAATTGTAACCGATATGGATCCGGCGGTTGTGCCCGGCGGGCTGGTCAAGCAAGGACAGATTTTATATCGCATTGACAGTCGGGATTATGAAACCATCGTTCAGCAGCGCCAAAGCGACCTGGCCCGTGCGGAACTGGCCCTGCGACTGGAACAGGCCAATCAGATGGTCGCCCGACAGGAATTTGAACTGTTGGGTGAAATGATCGAAGAACAGGAACGCGAGCTGGTGCTTCGCGAGCCGCATCTTGCCGAGGCCCGACGCGCGCTCGAAGCGGCCAAGGCCGCTCTGGCCAAAGCCGAACTCGATGTCCGGCGCTGTACGGTGCGAGCGCCGTTTAACGCCGTCATCAAGGCCAAACACGCGGATGTCGGAGCGCGGGTGTCTCCCACCACGCCGCTGGCGGTGTTGACCGGAACGGATGAGTATTGGGTTGAACTGCTCGTGCCTATCGAGCAGTTGCGCTGGATCCAATTTCCCGACCGCGGTGAATCGGACGGCTCGCCGGTGCGGATTTACAACTCTTCGATTTGGCGCGAGGGGCAATATCGTCAAGGACGCGTGCTGCGTCTGATGGGGCAACTGGAAGAAGCCGGACGAATGGCTCGGATGATCGTATCCGTTCCTGATCCGCTGGGTTTGCGTACGGAACAGGATGCGCCGCTGCTGCTGATCGGCAGTTATGTGCGCGCCGAGATCCAGGGCCGCGAAATTCCTGATGTCATCGTGCTGCCGCG
>DSDR01000378.1 GCA_011048645.1 Phycisphaerales bacterium | reverse complement strand
TGTCAATGTTTTCCAATACAAAGTTGCCGGCTCTCTGGTTCTCACGGCCGCTGACGGAGATGGCCCGTTCGGATTCGGTTGCCTTGATGTCGGCGATACGGATGTTGTGGATGTACGGCGTGCCCTGCTCTTGCGGCACGACCGTCATCAGTTTTTTCCAGTGCATCGGCAGCTCTTTGCCCTCGGCCTCGATTTCTTTTCGCACCTCATCCGGCACGGTGTTATACGCCGGATACCAGTCATAATCCAGCTTGATCGCCTCGCGAACATTGACCATTTCCACATCGTGGATATACACATCCCGAACGGTTCCGCCGCGGCCCTGGGTGGACTTAAAGCGAATGCCGGTGCTGGTACCGTAGCCCTTGAGATTGTAGGCGCGAACATTATAAATGCCGCCGGAGGTTTCACTGCCAAAGGTAATCAGGCCGTGCCCGCGGCGGGCGATACAGTCCCGAATCACCACGTTGTAAGTTGGACGATTGACCCGCAATCCGTCGGCGTCGCGACCCGCCTTCAGACAAAAATTGTCATCATTGCAGTCAATATCGCAATTTTGAATCAGCACATTGCTGGAGGAATCGATGTCGATGCCGTCGGAACTGGGGCCGACTTTCTCATCCAGATTGGCGCGGATGGTCAGCCCGTCGGCCACGACGTTCGTACTGTAGCAAATATGCAGCGTCCAGAACCCCGGCTCGCGCAGCGTCAGTCCCTCGATGACGACATTGGAGGCCTCATAGAGCAGAATCAGACGCGGACGCTTGCAATCGTAATCAACGACCCATCGCAGGCCTTTGGATTCGTATTCCCGCCGCATCGTCCAGTACTTGTCCCACCACATCGAGCCGGAGCCGTCAATCGTGCCTTTGCCGTAGATTTTCACATTGGAAACCTGATGCGCGTTAATCAATGCCGCCGGCCAGTAGGTTTCAATGCCCGCGACCCGTGTATAGACATCCGGATAGGCTGATTCGTCCTGCACGCCCTTGATCAACACTCCCTCATCGACGCGCAGATCCACGCGATCTTTCAGGAAAATCGAGCCGGTCATATAGGTTCCTTGCGAGAAAACCACCGTTCCGCCGCCGGCTTGGGCACAAGCGTCAATGGTCTTCTGGATGTGTTGGGTGCAGATCGTCCGGCCGTCTGGTTTGGCGCCGTAATCATCCACCAGAAATTCAGCCGAAATGGCGATACAGGACAGGAAACAAACACAAAGAATGATCGCCGCAGGTTGAAGCATCGTCTTCATTTCACACCTCTGGGATTCAGGTTACCTTTCAGTCCATCCTGCCGCCGATGGCGGATGGATAAGCACTGTTGTAACACCAAACACTTTTCGGAGCAAGGGGCGGCGCACCGAAATCAAGACCGATGCGACATTTGTCCCCGCGACGCGGATCCTTGTCCAAAACGCGGCTTGCGGGTTTTTCCTTGACCGCCGCTGTCGGCTCAAGTACAGTAACCGCCGTAGAGATTGCTGTTTAGGGAAGGGTTTTATGGACGCAAAAACGGTAAAAGTCGGTCTTGTGGGGTTTGGTACCGTCGGCTCCGGCGTGGCGAAAATCATCCACGAAAACGGTCAGGAAATCGCCGAGCGAACGGGAATTCGTCTCCGGCTGGCCTGCGTGGTGGACAAGGATACAACGACGCCGCGGGTGGTCTCGCTTCCTGATGAGGTGCTGACCGATGATCTGGGGCGGCTGCTGGATGATAAAAGCATCGACATCGCCATTGAGCTGATCGGCGGCACGACCACGGCGAAAGACATCGTGCTGAAAATGCTCGCAGCCGGCAAACACGTTGTTACCGCCAATAAAGCGCTGCTGGCTGAGCAGGGAGGCGATTTGTATCGGGCGGCACTGAAGGCCGGGCGCTGCATCGCCTTTGAGGCCAGTTCCTGCGGCGGCATTCCCATTGTCTCGGCGCTGCGAACAGGGCTGGCCGCCAACGATATTACCGCGCTATACGGCATCTTTAACGGCACCAGCAATTATATCCTGACCCGGATGACCGGCAGCGGTGCGGCCTTTGACGATGTGCTCAAAGAAGCCCAGCAAAAGGGGTTTGCCGAGGCCGATCCGACGCTGGACATCAACGGCGCCGATACCGCCCATAAGCTGGCGATTTTGGCGGGTCTGGCATTCGGCTGTCGTATTGAGATGAAGGATATCAGCATCGAGGGCATCCAAAACGTCCAGATTGAAGACATCCGAAATGCCCAGGAGCTGGGGTATGTGCTGAAACTGCTGGCGATCGGTGAAAAAGATCCTGATGGTCGGATTTCGCTGCGTGTGCACCCGTCGTTTCTTTCGGAAGAGACCCCGCTGGCCGATGTCGATGGGCCGTTTAACGCGGTCAGCGTGTTCGGCAATGCCGTGGGCAATGTTATGTTTTACGGTCGGGGGGCCGGTATGATGGCCACCGCCAGTGCCGTCGTGGCCGATATCATCGAGATTGCCCTTGGAACCAGTGAACGGCTCTTTGAACGGATGCCAATGGTGACCGAAAAACGCAAAGCCGCTAATTTCAAAAAGATCGATGACATCCAGAGCCGATTTTACATACGGATTATGGCCAAAGACCAGCCCGGCGTATTTGCCCGCTACGGCCAGGTCCTCGGCAAGCACAACATCAGCATCAGCGGGGCGATGCAGCATGAAGGCGCCGGCCCGGAGAATACCGTACCGGTCATCATCACGACCCATCCGACCCGCCAAAAGAATATGACCGCGGCCCTGAAAGAATTGCAGCAGTTGGATATTCTGCGCGGCACACCCGTCTGTATCCGAATTGTTGATATTCCGGAGGATAAGGAATGACCGCCAAATATGTCATTATCGTCCCGGACGGGGCGGCCGATGAACCGCTGGACTGTTTTGACGGACAAACCATTCTTGAAGCGGCCGAAACGCCGCATATGGATCGCATCGCCGTCGAGGGGCGGCAGGGCCTTGTGCGTACCGTTCCGCCGGGGATGACGCCGGGCAGCGATGTAGCCTTGATGAGTCTGCTGGGCTATGACCCGGCCCAGAGTTACACCGGACGGGCGCCGATTGAGGCGATTGCGCAGCAAATTCCCCTGGCTCCGGACGACTGGGTGTTTCGCTGCAATCTGGTGACCTGCGCCGACGGGCTGATGGCCGATCACAGCGCCGGACATATTTCAACCAAAGAAGCCCGCGAGATCATCGACGAACTGAAGGCCGCTCTTGAAAGTAAGTCGGTTACCTTTTATCCCGGCGTCAGTTATCGCCATTTATGTGTCATCAGCGGGATTGATTTTTCGAAAGTCACGACGCAGCCGCCGCACGACATCCTCGGTCAAAAAGTCGCCAAACATCGGCCCAAAGGCAAACACGCTGATTTCCTCAATGACCTGATGGCCCGATCTGAACAGCTTTTTGAAAATCATCCCATCAACCGCGTTCGCCGCGACCTGGGCGAAAACCCCGTCAGCACGATCTGGCTCTGGGGCCAGGGGCAAAAGGCGCTGCTGGAGCGGTTCAGCAAAAAATACGGCAAACACGGTGCGGCCATCACGGCGGTCGATCTGGTGCGCGGGCTGGCCCGACTGATCGGGTTTGACCTGATTCCGGTCGAAGGGGCCACGGGCTATGTGGACACCAATTACGCCGGCAAAGGGCAGGCCGCGATCCGGGCGCTGGAAAATTACGACATGGTTTTCGTGCATATTGAAGCGCCCGACGAGGCCGGCCACAGCGGCAACCCGCAGCAGAAGAAAAAAGCCGTCGAGCTGATTGACAAATTCATCGTCGGACCGGTCTATGACGCACTGCGGCAATATGAATCATACCGCATTCTTGTTTTGCCGGATCATCCAACGCCGGTGGACATCCGCTCGCATGTTGCCGGGCCGGTTCCGTTTGCCATGGCCGGCACGGGTGTCAAAGGCGTTCTTCAAAAACCGTTTTGCGAACGCCA
>DSDR01000322.1 GCA_011048645.1 Phycisphaerales bacterium | reverse complement strand
GTATTGACGTTATTGTCATTGGATTCGGGGTAGTCGCCGAAATCGGCCTTGAACATCTCCAGACCCGTCGTGATGGCGTGGAACTGGGCGCGCTGCTGGACTTCTTTGGCGCGGTCTTTGACCAGGGCCAGGGCCGGCACGAGCAATCCAATCAACAGTGCAATCACCGCCATGACCGTCAGCAATTCGACAATGGTAAAGCCTTTGTTTTGTCCGGTTCGTTTCATTTTTTTGTCCTTTCGCAATGTATGACAAGTTCGTTAAAACCGCAAATTATGTTTGTCTTCTGACAGATCACATCAGGACCTGAATCATCGTGACCATCGGCAAAAACATCGCCAGCACAATCGTTCCGACGATACCGCCCAGGACGACGATCAAGATCGGTTCGAGCATACTCATCATCGCCCCGACCAGCACATCGGCCTCTTCGTCGAAGTTGTCGGCGACCTTCAACAGCATTTTATCCAGATCGCCCGTCTCCTCGCCGACGTCCACCATATTGACCACGATGGCATCGACCGTCTTGGACTGGCGGAGGGGATTGGCGAAGGTATCGCCCTGGCGAATCGCCTGATGCACCTTGCCGAGCATTCGGGCATAGACCTCGTTGCCGCTGGTTTCGCGGGTGATGTTCAGGGCTTCGAGAATCGGTACGCCGGCGCTGATCAGCGTCGCCAGCGTTCGCGTCCAGCGAGCGACGGTCGTTTTATACGACACTTTGCCGATGACCGGCAAATGCAGCATCAGCCAGTCCAGTCCGAAACGGGTATGCCGGAACTGGCGCAGCAGCCGGAAAATCGCCACCAGTATAAACGGCACCATCAGCACCATCAGCGCGTTTAGCCCCTTTCGTCCCTGGAGCCATTCGCTCATGGCCAGCAGGGCCAGCGTCAGCCCCGGCAGTTTGCCCTCGCCGTCGCTCATATCGGTCAGCACTTCGGCGAAAGTGGGGACGATAAAGATCATCAGCCCCATCACGATGACGAAGGCGACAAACAGCACCACCACCGGATAGACCAGGGCGCCTTTGACCTTGGCTTTGAGCCGTTCGGATTTTTCCATAAAATCGGCCACGCGGTTGAGAATGACATCCAGCACACCGCCAACCTCGCCGGCGGCGACCATATTGACAAACAGTCGGTTAAAACAGCGCGGGTATCGGCCCATCGCCTCCGAGAGGGTCGCGCCGCCTTCGATGTCTTCGGACACATAGCCGAGAATTCGCTTAAACGCGCCGGGTTTTTCCTGTTCTTCAAGAATACGAAGCGAACGCAGAATCGCCAGGCCGGCGTCCTGAAGCGTCGCCATTTGACGGGCGAACTGGGTCAGCTTCTTGAGCTTGACTTTGGCGTTGACGCCGCGGCGCTTCGGGGCAGACGAGGCCGCAGCGGCCTTGACCTTCCGAGGGGCGTTTTGCGCACGCACCTTGGTGGGGAACAGTCCCTTGTTGCGGATCTTACTGATAGCCTCTTTGTTGCTGAGGGCTTCAATTTCCGCTTTGACTTCCTTGCCGTTTGCATCCAACGCGGTATATTGGAATACGGGCATTATTTATACCTCCAAAAAACGTCCCGAACTCACTGCCGAAACGCACATCAACCGGTTATTTCAATGTCTCAAATGTCCCATTTCAAATCCATGTTTATTTCGTCATCCGCATCCTGCCTGCAGCCTCGATCATCCCTCGGCGGCCAGCGTTTCGCGGACAACTTCTTCAATCGTCGTGATTCCGTCATAAATTGCCGACAGTCCGTTTTCACGCAACGTATGCATCCCGGCGCGTTTAGCTGCCTCGCGCAGGACGGCGGTCGAGGCGTGATTCATAATCAGATCGCGAATCTCGTCGTTCATGGCCATGATTTCATACAGGCCCGTTCGACCGCGGAAGCCCGTGTTGTTGCACTGGTCGCAGCCTTTGCCGTAAAAGAAGATCTTATCGCCCACATCTTCGGGCATCAATCCCAGTTCCATTAACTGTTCTTCCGTCGGGCGAAATTCGGTTTTGCAGTGGGTGCAGATACGCCGCACGAGACGCTGGGCGATGATGCCTTCCAGTGTGGCCGTGACCAAAAACGGCTCCAGCCCCAAATCGAGCAAACGGGCCACCGAGCTGGGGGCGTCGTTTGTGTGCAGGGTCGAGAACACAAGGTGGCCGGTCAGGGAGGCCTGAATCGAAATCTCGGCTGTCTCGAGGTCGCGAACCTCACCGACCATCACAATATCCGGGTCCTGACGCAAGATCGAACGCAGACACTTGGCAAACGTCAGCCCGATCTCCGGTCGGATCTGCACCTGCACCAGGCCGTCAATATCGTATTCGACGGGGTTTTCCGTCGTGATAATCTTGGTTGCCACATCATTGAGATCCTTCAGACAGGAATAGAGGGTCGTCGTCTTGCCCGACCCGGTCGGGCCGGTGACCACGATAATGCCGTTGGGTTTGTGGATCAACTGGCTGACCATTTTCAGTTCGTGTTCTCGCAGCCCCAGCATATCCAGCCGCAAATCCACCTGCGAGCGGTCCAGGACACGCAGTACCACGCTTTCGCCGAACATCGTGGGCAAAATGCTCACACGCAAATCCACGGGATTGCCTCCCACCACCAGCGGAATACGTCCGTCCTGGGGCAATCGCCGCTCAGCGATATCCAGTTGAGCCATGACCTTGATACGGCTGCTCAGCGCCATCGCAATATGTTTGGGCGGCGGGACCATCTCATACAGCACGCCGTCGATGCGGTAGCGCATTTTGTATTCGTCTTCAAACGGTTCAAAGTGAATATCCGAGGCCTTGTCGCGAATGGCCTGGAGCAGCACCAGGTTCAGCAGCTTCTTGACGCCGGTCGAATCGGCCATTTCTTTCAGATCGTCCAGATCGATGCTCTGGTCGCGTCCCTGAAATTGCGTGAGGGAGACATCGCTTTCAATTTCGCCGATCAGTTCATTCAGGCTCGAATCTTCTTCTTTGTAGTATTTATCCAGCGCCGCCGAAATCGCCTCCTCGTCGGCCACCTTGGCTTCGACCGAAAAGCCCATCAGGGTGCTCAGGTCATCGGTGGCCCGGAAATTATCGGGGCTGTCCATCACCACCGTCAGTCGATTGCGGGACTTGTCATATTGGAGGGGGATGATCCGGTAAGTCCGTGCCATCTGAGCGGGGACGTATTCGAGCACAGACTGAGGGATCTCGATATTTTCAATATCGGCATACTCCATCCCCCGCTGGCCTGCCAAGGCAATTTGCAAATCGCGTTTTTTAATCAAATTCTGCTCAAGTAAAATCTGGCCTAATTTGACCTTTCCTCCGCGTTCCTTTTGCAGGACAAGACATTCGTGGACTTTTTCGCGCGTCAAAAGACCCATTTTAATGAGAATTCGGCCGAGCGAACGTCCTTTCAGTTCAATTACCGGAGGTATTTTTCGTTTTGCCATAGTCTAACTCTCCGCGTCTTGATTCATCAAATCGACGCCTTACATCATCATATTATACGGACGTTTTTGAAAAAAAGCAAACTTTTTAAGGATAGACACTTGGCATAAGAGATGATTTTTATGCCAATGTCTGATTAACCGACTTATGAAATTGCAGATAGGTCATTTTAATGCTGAAAAAGGACATGAGAGCCACAATGAAAATAAATATCGCTTTTATAAGTCAAAAAACACATAGACACTTAACGTATGGCACACCGGAGGTTTACCCATAAACTTCCTTATTTAATTTATTCAATGTCGTCTTATCCTGTTTTCAAGACCTGGCCGTATTCATCATCCAATTTCTTTTTAACCTTCAGCGACGCTCCGGCTTTCTTTTCAGCCTTTTCCAACATATCGCCGGGATTTCTCGCCTTATCCAGCAATTCATCCAGATCAATCAACTCCCTATCGTACAGTTCCCACAAATGATCGTCCAGAAGCTGCATCCCCAGTTTCTTGCCGATCTGAATACTGGATTCAATTCG
>DSDR01000146.1 GCA_011048645.1 Phycisphaerales bacterium | reverse complement strand
GGCAAGGCCAACCGCTTATTGGCGCGTTTTGCCCAAAACATCTTTACGCAGTTCAGCGAAACGGCGGACGATTTGCCCAAATACAAAGAACGGTTTACGGCGGTCGGCTGTCCGCTGCGTTGCAGCTTTGCCGCCCCCAATCCGGAAAACGCCCGCCGTACGCTTGGATTGGATGCGAACAAAAAAATCCTTCTCGTCACCGGTGCGTCCAGCGGCTCGCTGAGTATCAATCAGGCGATGGTCAGGCTTTTGCCGAAACTGGCCGACTTTGCGGGCCGCTGGCAGGTGGTGCATCTGACCGGACAGGCCCATTATGAAACAATGAAAGCCGCCGCGGCCAGTGCGGCAATAGCGTATCATATCGTGGATTATTTTGATGAGATGGCGGATTTATACGCGGCATCGGACATTATTATAGGACGTTCCGGCGCAGTCAGCGTCGCCGAGTACGCCGCGGCGGGGCGGGCGGCGATTTGTCTGCCTTATCCTTATCATAAAGATAAGCATCAGCACTTGAACGCCTCCGGCCTGGTCAACGCCGGCGGGGCGGTGATCGTAGAAGATATTGTCGGCGATGTGGACACAACCGCCGCCGTTTTGCTGGAGGCCTTGCGCAACCTGATGACAAATGATACCCTTCGTGCGCAAATGGCCGCTGCCGCCGGTACCTGCGCTCGCCTTGATGCCGCCGCAAAGATCGCCGACAGACTGTTGAGATAATCGATCTGGCCGACGATGCGACAACTGTGGAACTTTTTGATAGCATTTTAGAATTTTACTGCGACTAATAGCAGGATGTTTTGTAAGTGCTTTAAATGAAAAAACTTAGTGTTCCGCTGCCCCAGCCTTCCAAGCTGGTCATGTCGGTTCGATTCCGATCGCCCGCTTTTTGTCTGCGCCTGCCAGGACCTGTCAGGAAGTGCCTCAACCTGCCTGTGTTCAAGGGTTGCAGCGTTATTTTAGATGTTTCTGGTCTTCTACACTCCACTAAAATTGCCAGCAAAATTGTCAGCAAATGACCCGAAATGACAGGCCCTGTACAAAGACAATCCGGTCTTCATGTGGTAAAACCTCTGCCCTTAAAACTGCCCTTGAAATAGGTATCAAAACAGTATAAAATCATGGTTTAACAGTAAAGAAATGAGGGCGGGTAAGTCTTTTTCATTGTTAGAGTTAAGCGGTAAATACAGGGTTTTTATCAGCTTACAAAAACAGGATAAATCGAATCCCCCCTCTCCGTTCTTTTCTTATATCCTGTTGCTGCCTCTGTAAATTTCGGTCATTTTTCGCCGGTTTGCGATACAAAACCATATCGGTCAGAATCAAAGTTTTAGTACAAACAGACTGTTTTTGTCGAAAAACAAGAAAAATGTTGAAATTTTTGCTTGCATTTTTACGATAGATAGATATACTACTTCGCTCTCTTTGGTAAGAAAAAAGTAGTTTATCAATAATCACTGGGAAGGTTTGAACTTTTATGATTAAAGTGAAATCTCGTGCGGGTGAAAGCATCCAGCAAATGGTCAAGCGGTTTAAGAAGATGTGCGAAAAAGAAGGCCTGATTCGCGACATCAAGCGCAACGGTTATTACGAAAAGCCATCGGAGAAGAATCGCCGCAAACGCCGAAAATCTCAACGGATGGCCCGCTTGGTCAGCAGCGGCACGCCCCGCATCTAAACCTTTCCGTCTTGGAACAACTCCTTCCGGACAGACGTGATAACGTTTGTCCGGTTTTTTGCGCGCAAAAAAACACCCGTTCATATCGCAAACGGGCGCCGGTATGGATTATTGATGCAAATCAAAGAGCGATTGGGTCTTGATTATCGTCAATTGATCGGGGTACGCATGGAACGCATGGATATGCAGTTCGTTACGTCGGGCCTCAAAATCGACATAGCTGAACGGCTCCAGACTGCCGATAGACAGTTCCGGAAACGTTACGAACATCCCCCGATTGCGGGCGAACCGCTCCAGATCATAATGGCTTTGTCGATAGAGGTTCGGACTCATTTTTTCGACCTGAAAATCGGTCATATAGCTCAGTCCGCGACTGAGGGTACACTTGTGGGTGCGCTGCCCGCGGAACTGGAAACGTTCGATCAGGCCGCGTTTGGGAAGCATCTGACCCGGCGGGCTGATCAGTTCGCTCAGACAGACATCGCCCACGAACACCGTGACCACATGGGAACCGCCGGTCGCCCAGATCATCGTCTCATAAAGATCGGTCTTTAAGTGCCGCCGGGCGTATATCGTAAACAACTCCGGATGGAGCGGGCGCTGGAAGAGTGAGAAAACCAGTTCACTGACAGCCAAATTGCTTCTGGGCGAATCCATAGTGTCTGTCCTGTCCAATAAAGATGCCGTTGCTCTGTTCTTATATAAGTGATTATACCGCAATCGGCTCGATAAAATCAACCCCCTTGTCAATACTGGAAACGGGAATACATCGGGCTTATCGGACGATTATTTTACAAGTCCGGAATTTGCAAGCAGTAAACAGGGGCGAAAAAAGAGGAAAAATTTTTAAGATTCAGACCGGTCGGACAAAAAAGACCAGCATTTTCAGGATGGCCGCAAGGATATTGTAAAACGCGTGCGTGCCGGCGGTAATCCCGAAACCGCGGACGGCGTACAGGGCGGCGAAATAAATGCCGGCCAGAGTGCGAAAGACAAACCGGCCCAAAGTGAACGGATCGCCGCGGAAAAATCGCCCGTTGGCAAAGAAGAAATGATGATGGGCGCTAAACAGCAAGGCTGAAATCAGCACCGAGGCGAAGATCGCGTTGTTCTTCTGCAAGCCGAGCACATCCTGAAAAAGCATCATCAGCAGGCAGATGAGAACCAGCCGAAACACCAGCTCTTCGTATATGCCCGCTCCGATGCCGGTGATAATATCGACCATCAACATTCGCTGGGTTTGGGGGTCGATGATCTCCTGGAGCGGGATCAGAGCGGCGGCCGAAGGCGGTCCGGCGGCCGGGCCGTTGCGGTTCAGCAGCAGACTCAGGACAATCAGCGGCACCGCCAGCATGATGCATTCAAGAGTCATGGGGATAAAATCGCTGACGCGGACTTGCCATCTGGTTTTGGACGTGATTTGCAGGGCCAGCAGGATTATGATAACCACCAGCGGCGCGGTAATCCAGGTCATACGGGGGCTGAAACCGATGAATTCGAGTAAGTTCTGCACCCAGACAAAGGCCACGACCCGCACTTGGGGTTGGGCCAGGGACTGAGTGAGCGTTTCAGGATGAATCAGAAACGTACCGATCTCATAAAACAGCATAAACCCGAGCAGATACGTCAGTGCATAAATCGGGCGGCTGGTTCGATCCAGATAGGAATCCGGCAGAAACGAGACGAGCTGTCCCGTTGATCGCGTTATTCTGTTGTGTCTGGAGCGTTTGGCCACGTCTTGAGCCTTCTTGCTAAAATCTAAACCACCGGATTTTATGAATTTTTACCTTGTCGAGTTTGCGTGGATTTTCACGTAATTTTGCTCAAAATGCAATAAAATCTGTAATAAATTCCCCGCCGGAGCCGCGTTGGCCGATTTTTTGAAGTCAAGAGATGAGAAGTTATCGGGCGTCCTTGCGCTGCCGCGCTGTTGCGTCGCGGTTTTGGGTGCGGGGGCGGCTATCCTTTCAGGCCGTTCCAGTCGGGCTGGATGATTTCGTCCTGTTTGAGCATACAGACGCCGTCGGGACAGGCGCCGATATCGGGGCAGATCGGCTCGCCGCGTCGCAGCGCAAGAATTTTTTTTGGGAATGCCGCCCCGGCCAGGTGAGAACAGGGGTATCCGCCGCCGAATCGCGGGTTGATCTCAAGTAGTTTAGGGCCGTCCTTGTCCACTATCACGTCCACATCCGCCGGGCCGATGAGGTTGAGGTGTTCCAGGAGGGTTTTGCCGAACTCGATCAGTTCCGGATTGTTTGTGCTGACGGCCTTGTCGGTTTCGCCGGCGCGCATCGCCAGC
>DSDR01000265.1 GCA_011048645.1 Phycisphaerales bacterium | reverse complement strand
GGGGTAATAAATCTCACAGCCGATGTTGTGTTTTCGAAGGTGTTCGACCAGCTCGTCGCGCCGGGGCACGCGGATGACATACTGATTGTAGATGGAGACGCAATCGTCGCGAATGAAGGGGGTTGCGACGGGCGTGTCTTTGAACTTTTCGGTGTAATAGGCGGCGTTTTGGCGGCGCGCTTCGGACCAAGCGTTTAGATGCGGCAGCTTGACCAGCAAGGCCGCGGCCTGAATCGGGTCGAGACGGAAATTGCCGCCGATATATTTATGATAATATTTCGGCTCCATACCGTGGTTGCGCATAATGAACAAGCGGTGATACAAGGCTTCATCGTTGGTCACGACCATGCCGCCGTCGCCGATGCCGCCGAGATTCTTGCTGGGGAAGAAACTAAAGCAGCCGCAGTCGCCGATGGCGCCGGCTTTTTGGCCTTTGTAGGTCGCGGAAATCGCCTGACAGGCGTCTTCGATGACCGCCAGCGAATGGGCTTGGGCCATGCGCATAATCGGCTCCATATCGGCGACCTGGCCGAACAGGTGCACGGGCATAATGGCTTTGGTCTTATCCGTCACGGCCGCTTCGATCTGCGCGGGATTGATATTGTAGGTTTTCGGGTCGATATCCACAAACACCGGCGTTGCGCCGACGCGGGCGATGCTGCCGGCGGTGGCGAAAAAGGTAAACGGCGTGGTGATGACCTCGTCGCCGGGGCCGATGTCCAGACTCATCAGGGACGCCAGCAAGGCGTCGGTGCCGCTGGAGACGCCTACGGCATAGCGACATTCACACAGGGCGGCAATCTGCTGTTCCAACTGTTCGACCTTCGGCCCGCCGATACACCGCTGGCTGTCAAGTACTTCGTTGATCTGCTTGAGGATATCCTCCCTGATGGTTTTGTACTGCGACACCAAATCCAGTAAAGGAACATTCATTTTACACTCCATTAAATGATTGCATTGAAAATTACCGTCATTGTAACCGTTCACCGGTTTTTTACAGTTCGACCCATTCGTTTAGAAACACATCGAAGGTACACTCTTAAATTATCGCCCAGGGCAACGCTCCGGAGAAAAGACGTTATATCGGATTTACTCTGAAAAAGCGTTCTACTTCATCCTTTCTGCTCGTTCCGCAACCAGTGAACGAACTGCGTCAAGCCGTCGGCCAGCTCGGTTTGGGGCCGGTAGCCCAGTTGTTCGACGGCCTTGTTGACATCGGCGTAGGTCTGGATGACATCGCCGGGTTGTTCGGGCCGGCGGTCGATGATTGCCTTTTTGCCCAGTGCTCTTTCGATCGCGGCAATCAGTGCGTCCAGCCGTATGGGCCGCGACTCGCCGAGGTTGTAAATTTCGTAGCCTGCACAGCGGTCAATCGCCGCGGTCACGCCGTCAATGATGTCGTCGATATAGGTAAAATCCCGCCGCATGGAGCCGTCGCCAAAGACCGGGATCGGTTTGCCGGCCTCGATGAGACGAGCAAATTTATGAATGGCCAGGTCCGGCCGCTGCCGCGGGCCATAGACGGTAAAAAAACGCAGACACGTCATCCCGATGCCGTACAAATGTCCGTAGGTATGACAGATCAGCTCACCGGCCTTTTTCGTGGCCGCATACGGAGAAATCGGATAATCGACATTATCCGTCTCGGCAAAAGGCACTTTCTCATTGTTGCCATAGACGCTTGAGCTGGAGGCAAAAATGAATTTTTTGACGTTGTGTTTGCGGGCCGCTTCGAGCATCACCACCGTGCCATTGATATTCACATCCATGTAACTGACCGGATCGGCAATGGAGGGGCGCACGCCGGCCTTGGCCGCCAGATGCACCACCGTCTCAATCCCGCCTCGCGCCAGAATCGAAGCGACACCGTCGGCGTCGCGGATGTCGCCTTCGACCCATTCAAACGACTCGCAGGTAAGGAGATTGCAAAGATTGCGGCGTTTGACGGCGGGGTCATAAAACGGATCGAAATTATCCAGCCCGATGACCTGCCGCCCCTGACCGACCAGCCGCTCGCATAAGTGGGAGCCAATGAAACCGGCCGCGCCTGTAACGAGAATTTTGCTCAGGGGTCTGTCCCTTTGGGTTATGGTTTCAGTTTGAGTTTTGTTTGTTTTATCCTACGGCCTGCCGATGCTGTGGTATTCGATGCCCTGTTTGCGGACGAAGGACGGGCTGTAGAGATTGCGTCCGTCGAAGAGGACCGGCTGTTTAAGCCGTTTGGCGATGGCGTCGAAGTCGGGCGTTCGAAATTCCTGCCAGTCGGTAAAGATCACCAGCGCATCGGCGCCGTCCAGCACTTTGTAGGCGTTATCGACCCGCTGGATTTTACCGTCCAATTCCGGACAGACCGCTTCGGGGTCAAACGCGGTGATTTGAATCCCGGCGTCCAGGAATTGTTTGATGCAGAACACCGCGGGGGATTCGCGGGTATCGTCGGTGCGCGCCTTGAACGCCAGGCCCCAGACGCCCAGCCGCACATCGGTTCGATTCTTGAAATGCGTCAGTATTTTGTCGGCAAACCGCTGATGCTGGCGAAGATTGGCCTGCTGGACGGCTTCGGCAATGGTGATGGGTCGATCCATTTGACGGCCCAGATGAATCAGCGCCCGGACATCCTTGGGAAAGCAGCTTCCGCCAAAACCGACGCCGGCAAACAAAAAGGCATTGCCGATGCGTGAATCGCTGCCGATGCCGGCCCGGACCATCTCAATATCCGCGCCGCAGACTTCACACAGCGCGCTGAGTTCATTCATAAAAGAAATCCGCGCAGCAAGCATCACATTGGCGGCGTATTTGGCCATTTCGGCGCTGGCCGGGTCCATAAACAGAATGCGACTGCTTTTGCGCATAAACGGCCCGTAGAGCACCTTCATCAACTCCATCACCGCCGGGTTGGTCGTGCCGATGATGACGCGGTCGGGCTTCATAAAATCTTCCACCGCCGATCCTTCTTTCAGGAACTCCGGATTGCTGACATAATCGAACGGCACTTCCGTCTTGGAGGCGATCAGGTCGCTGACGCGCTTGTGCGTGCCGACAGGGACGGTGCTTTTGGTGACGATGATTTTGTACTCGGTCATCATCTCGGCGATCTGTCCGGCGACCTGCAGGACTGCGGAAATATCCGCCGAGCCATCCGGTGCGCTGGGGGTGCCGACGCCGAGGAAGATGAGCAGGGAATTGTCCACGCCCTCTTTCAGATCGGTGGTAAAAACAAGACGTCCAGCTTCTTTATTTCTTGTGACAATCTCGGTCAGCCCCGGCTCATAGATGGGGATTATTCCATTGTTAAGGTTGTCTATCTTCTTTTTATTGCTATCAACGCAGATCACATGGTTGCCGCCGTCGGCAAAACACCCGGCCGCGACCAGCCCGACATATCCCACACCTACGACTGTTACTTTCATACCGACTGATTCCTTAATGAGTTTTGGCTATGGTTTGGTACACGTTCCCGTAAAATGCGACACACGTGGTCTTTTTAATTTCTACACTCCGTACCCGTCGGTTGCGCCGCATCGCCCAACCGTTTGCCCGCCACGCCTAAGCGTTTTAATAACGGACAGTTATAATATCGGTAAACCACCCCCTCAGAATTAGCAGGAGTTATAAAAAAGCGACTGTCCGTGTTCACATAGGCGACATAGGCCCGTTTTGAAAGGGTCCGATAAAATTCAAGTCCCTTATTGGGTGTACGTACAATAGGTTCTATCGTTCTCCCAGACGGTGATCCGAACCAGCCGGGCATCTTCAAACCGCCCGACCAGCCGGGACCAGGCGAATGAGGCGAGATTCTCGACTGTCGGATTGTGCTTAAACTGCGGCACATCCACATTCAGATTTTTATGATCCACCAGCGACAAGAAGGACTGCTCTACAACGTTTTCAAAGTCGGCAATCCAGTCCTGCGGCTCGGGGTCGGCGGCCTTTTCAACCGACACCTCAATGACATAGTTGTGCCCGTGTCCGGCCGGATT
>DSDR01000273.1 GCA_011048645.1 Phycisphaerales bacterium | reverse complement strand
GGCTTTGGTCGAAACGGCCCTGTCCAGCGGGCGGACCGCCCTGACGATGTGGCGGATATGATCCGGAGTCGTCCCGCAGCAGCCGCCGATAATGCGGGCGCCGTGTTCGAAGAACCGTTTGGCATACTCGGCCATATACTCCGGCGTACACATATACAGCGTTCGCCCTTCCACCCGCCGGGGCAGTCCGGCATTGGGCTGAATCGCAACGGGTTTGTCGGTTACGCCGACGATCCGCTTGAGCGCTTCGAGCATATCCGACGGGCCGATTGAGCAGTTCAGCCCCGCCGCCACAACGCCTTGGCAGGCGGCGATTTGCGCCACAGCCTGATCAATGGGAGCGCCGAACGGTGTTTCGAACTGCTCGGTACACGTCAATTGAGCAACAATGGGGATGGCAGGATGTCGGCCGGCCGCCTCAATGGCCGTGAGCAGTTCGGCGACATCGGTGAATGTTTCCAGTAGGAAAAAATCCACTTTGGCCGCGGCCAGCGCATCGCATTGGAAGATAAACGCTGCCAGGCTTTGCTCGGCCTGTTCAGCCGAGGGCAGGGGATTGTCCAGTCCCAGCGGCCCGACGGCACCGGCGACCATCACGTCGGAATGTTCGGCGGCGCGGCGGGCAATGTGAACTGCCTCGGTGTTGATGGCCGCACACTTTTCAGCCAAGCCGAATCGTGCCAGTTTGACCGGATTGGCGCCGAAGGTGTTGGTCTCGATAAAATCGCAACCGGCCTTGATGTAGTCAGCGTGGATCTGTTCGATCAGATCCGGCCGGGTCAGGTTCAATTCATCAAAGCAAGTATTCAGAAACGCCCCATGCTGATACAGTTGCGTCCCCATGGCCCCGTCGCCGATGACAATACCCTGAGCAAGTTTTTTAACCAATAAATCTTTAGACATACCCTATCCGTAATAGTTCAAGTGAAATCATATCGAGAGTTCTTCGAAAATTCATTCTTCTTTCTATAAAGGGCCTGCCAAGGATATGCAACAGAAAATTATCCTCCGGTGGTTCTGTTTGGGGGGTATAATAAAGATAGATTTTTCGGTTTTTTTACTGGAAATGTTAAAGTTTTTGTTCAATATCGTACGATACAGGCAACAGAGTCATATACAACGATATTGCGACGGCAAATACAGGCTTTTCATCACCCTCCTCCGAAGCCAGATTCTGCGATGTGGAATCTGGCTTTTTTTCTTATCTGTTTGAGTCATTCTGACGATGCAGAAGGTATGAATATAAACAAACCCATTCAAGCATCCGATAATGCAGACTGCCTCACGTCGTTGTCAAGGCCATCGGATCATATTGAGCAGGAACGCCTGGCTGAAACGGGTCGTGCAGTGGCGGATTTGGCACATCTTGTCAAAAATATACTCCAGGTGATGTCGGGATGCGGCGAGATCATTGATCTGGCGCTTAGCACTGATCAAATGGACCGGGTCCGACAGGCCTGGCAGTTGTACCTGCCGAGTTTTTGGCGCTTGAAAAAATTTCAGCTTGACCTGATCAAATTCACTAAAAACTATCCACTAAACCCTGATTTATGCAACGTAAACTCAGTCATCGCCGCGGCTGCACGCCAGATGGAGCCGTTTTTTGTCCAGCGACACATCACATTCGAAAATCGAGCACAAATCGACGACTGTTCGATTGTCGCCGACGGGGAAAAACTTCGGGATACGGTTGTGAATTTGTTAGTCAATGCGGTGGACAACCTGGATGACAAACCGGGGCAAGTGGCGATCACAGCGGAGCTTATCAATTCGGGACAAGCCGTGCGCATCACAGTCAGCGACAGCGGTCCCCGGCTTGAGACGGCTATGTGCCGGACTTTGCTCAGGCCGTATGAACGATGCCGCAATATGCTCGGCAGCGGATTGGAAATACCGTTGGTTCTGCAGGTTGTCCAGGCTCACGGCGGATCGCTGGCTCTCAACGCCGACCTATCGAACACAGGCAACCTCGTCGAAATCACTCTGCCCGTAAAGACTTGATTGCTCTTGAACATCCCTGTCGAGACTCATCCAGAGCAAGAAATACAATCTCTTAAAGTCCCATAACCTCGATGTGAAATAATTTTTTTATTTTATTTCAAAAAATTCATTGACACTCAGATTTTTATATTTACATTTTGTAAAATGTAACTATTATTTTGATTATGCTATTCGTTCTTGCACAGGTAAGAACAATCGGAGTAAGGGACAGCGCAATGCAGACGCAGCCAGATGTCAAATTCAAGGTACCGGCCAAGCTTTATCGGATTGGCGAAATTATTCGGCACACCCCCTTCACCCGCCAGACCATCCACAATTATACGACCATGGGATTGATCCAGGAGTCGGACTGGACCGAAGGCGGGCATCGTCTGTATGACGAATCCGTATTTGAGCGCCTGTGGCGAATTCAGGAACTGCGAAAGACCAAAACGCTTTCTGAGATTCGCGACCTGTTCAGTCAGGAGGCCATCGGCGAGCATATGTCCTGACTGTGCTGCGCAGAGACAAACCTGAACCTTTGTATAAACACGAAACACTCGTAACAAGGGAAAATCGATGAGATGATTTTCCGAATGAATGGATGAATGCGATGAAAACCGAGCCGGAGATAATCGACAATATTACGGAACTGCTGCTCCGCATTATTGACTATACAGAGCGACGACGAGACGTCTTAACCCGTAATATTTTTGATTATCGCGAGGATAACTATTGCCCGCAGGATCTTCCGGAAGCGGAGTTTGCTCAACGGATGACCGAGGCGGTCTCGGAGCACGTTCGCTCGGAACGGTTGTTGTTCTGCGACAGCGCGCATATTCAGTTTCACAACGGCGGCAGCTTTGACATCCAGCCGGTTCCGGACGCCAAGGCCAAAGACCTGCTGGGCAGCAATGTGCATGATTATCTGAAACTGCAGATACAAAAGCTCTCTGAAAATTTAATGAATAATCGAATCGCCGCGGAATTGCTGCGCCACCAGCAATCGCGTCATTCGGTTTATCCCTGCGGCAAAGCGGAAAAAAATTAAAATCGCCCTTTTTCCGCCGCTTGCAAATTGTTTATCGGCCGGGTATAAGAGCGATTTGGTGTTTTTGTTTGCTCTTGGGGACGAACCGCGTTGTGCCTGTGTTCGTTCCGGACAGACAATGTCAGACAGCGTTTGATCTTAAAGACTTTTTTACCGGGACGAAAACAATGTATCATCCGGCGTTAAGTGAACCTTCTCCACACGGCGCAATGGCTCTGGCGATTACCAGCGGCAAAGGCGGCGTCGGGAAAACCAATATCGCCGCCAACCTGGCGATCTGCCTGGCGAGCCTGCATCGGCGTGTTGTATTGATGGACGCCGATCTGGGACTTGGCAATCTGGATGTGGCGCTCAATATCCAGAGTCGGTATAACCTGTCGCATGTGATTTCCGGGCGCCGCGAGCTTGATCAAATCATCCACATCGGACCGCTTGGCGTCGAGGTCATCTGCGGCGGGTCGGGGATCGAAATGCTGGCGAATCTGAACACATTTCAGCGGCAGCGATTGCTTGACGGACTGGACAAACTGCACCATCGGGCGGATTTTTTGATTATCGATACCGGCGCCGGCATTCAATCCAATGTGGTGGGGTTTTGTCTGGCTTCGGAACAGACGATCGTGGTGACCACGCCGGAACCGACGGCCATGACGGATGCGTATGCTATGATTAAGGTTCTGGCCGCCAATGGGTACGCCGGCCGCGTCAATGTCCTGGTCAACATGACCCGCACTGTCAGCGAGGGACGGATGATTTATCGCCAGATTGCAGATGTTGCGAGTCGATTTTTGGATTTTCCCGTATATGACGCTGGCGTGTTATGTAAAGACGATTCGGTTCTCAATGCGGTGCGTAAACGGATGCCGGCGGTTTTGGCCTATCCCAACTCGCCGTTCGCCGCTTCGTTGAATGACATCGGCACACGACTGGCCCACGGGATATGCCCGAGTCG
>DSDR01000279.1 GCA_011048645.1 Phycisphaerales bacterium | reverse complement strand
TCATAACGATTCAATTTGTCAGATTATTTCAGAAAATTACAAACAGATTGACAAAATCTCGGCGATTGGGCCGGCGGTGATATTTTTGTGTTCGCCCAAGCCTTTGAGTTTTGCAATCGTTTCTTTGCCGAAAACGATGTGCACCGGATTGCGTTATCCATACGGTATCGCATCATCGGGCGGCTTGCGCCGCCGCGCTATTGTTTGTGCCGCCGCGGTTTGGTTCATTCCTCAAAGAGCGAGGCGTTGTCGGGTTCTTTTTGCGGGTGTTTGAGTTTCATCTTCAGGTGGTCGCAGGCGGCGCGGGTGACTTCGCGGCCGCGTTTGGTGCGGCGGACAAAGCCCACTTGCAGCAGATACGGCTCGACGACATCTTCGAGGGTGTCGCGTTCTTCGCCGAGGGTGGCGGCGACGGCCTCGATGCCGGCCGGGCCGCCGTCATAGACCTCGATCAGGGCGCGCAGAAACGCCCGATCCAAATCGTCCAGTCCCAGCGTATCAATGCGTTCCATCGCCAGGGCGTTGTTGACGACCTCGTCGGTCAGGCGTCCGGTGCCTTTGACCTGGGCGTAGTCGCGGACGCGCTTGAGCAGGCGGTTGGCAATGCGCGGCGTGCCGCGTGAACGGGCGGCGATCATCTCCAGTGTGCCGTCGTCATAGCTTAGCTCCAGCAGTCCGGCCGAGCGGCGGATGATCTCGGTCAA
The DNA here is from genome assembly GCA_011048645.1 of Phycisphaerales bacterium. Taxonomy (GTDB): domain Bacteria; phylum Planctomycetota; class Phycisphaerae; order Sedimentisphaerales; family Anaerohalosphaeraceae; genus T3Sed10-213. The sequence goes on along the minus strand of DSDR01000279.1, from coordinate 3,333 downwards.
TTCGCTGATGGTATAAAAATTGAGATGATACAGCATCCCGAATCGACTTCGCAGCGGCGAGCTGAGCAGTCCGGCCCGTGTGGTCGCGCCGATCAGCGTAAAACGCTTGAGCGGAAAGTTGATCGTTTTGGCGTGCATCCCGCTGTCCACGGTGTAATCGACCTTGAAATCCTCCATAGCCGGATAGATGAACTCCTCCACCGGTGCGCTGAGTCGATGAATCTCGTCGATAAACAGGATGTCGCCGGTGCTGACGTTGCTGAGCATCCCCATGACGTCGCCCTGTTTGGTCAGGGCCGGGCCGGAACTGACGCGAATGGCGGCGTTCATTTCATTGGCGATGACATTGGCCAGGGTCGTCTTGCCCAGTCCCGGCGGGCCGTAGAACAGGATATGCTCCAGCGGTTCGCCCCGCCGGCGGGCGGCGGTAATCGCAATGGACAGCTTTTCCTTGATGTTCGTCTGCCCGATGCACTCGGCCAGCCGCCTGGGCCGAAGGGCATTGTTGAACACCTCTTCTTTGTCGCCCCGACTGTCTGCACTGAGTACTCGATCAATAGCCATATTATCAATTCAAAAATTAAATATCAAAAATCAGGAAGTCCGAGCCTTTGGCTCGTCCGCTTTTTTTATTTTTTCTGGCTCAACTCCAAAAAAGTTGATATGTTAAAAATATGAGAAAAATGGATTTACCGCTTTGGGGACTCCAGCATATTCACATAAGTGGGCGGCATCAAGAAGGATACCGCTCCTTGCTGTATGTCACCATAGAGGCGCTCGGGACGCTTGCCAGCGTTGCCCTATCCTCCCCTATGGCAGGAGCATTATACGAGGCCATGCTGGTGTCTTAAAGCGTTAAATCCAAAAATCTTGTGTTTTCAAAAAGAGCAATTTCAACTAACTTTATTGGATAAGAGCCTGTTTTTTTTGAATCATTACGGCCAAAAAGGGTTGAATCACAGACTTTTTTTGAAAGGAGATAGATGATGTCGCCATTGAATGGTTTATTCGGAATGCCATCCGGTAACCTCGACTCGGTGATGGCCTCTGCGGCCGCTTCACAGGATGCCGCCCGCGCCTCCAGTCGCGTCGATCGCGCTGAACGGTCGCTTAAAATGCTTGAGGAGAATCTGGCCAAAACCTTGCTGATCTGTGAGGCTTTATGGGAGCTGCTCAGTGAACGCACCGGCCTGACGCTCAACGACCTGCACAACAAACTGTACGAAATCGATATGCGCGACGGCACGCTGGACGGCAAAAACCAACGAAAATCGGTCGAATGCAGCAACTGCGGGCGAATGGTCGGCGCACGCCACTCGGTTTGCTTCTACTGCGGCCAGGTCATCGACGATTCGGTCTTTCGGATGTAACAGGGCGAATTTTCTGGTGAATTAGACTCTTTTTAATGTCTGTCTGAAAACATTAGTTTCGCTGAAAAAATGAAAAAACGCGAAATTGTGCGCTAAAAAAATCCGATATTTGCTCTTAACGAGTAAACATCTGAACGTTCAGTCATTGATTCAATTGCAGACCGGAGTTTTCGTATGGTGTCCTGTCATCAAAGCGCCCGGTTGTCGCGACACAGCCGTGACGACCGTACCACAAAAGCCTGTCCCGGAGCGATTAAAGCCGCTCGATTAGGTATGCTTCTCTGCTTTGTGCTTGCCGGATCCGTGTGTCTATACGCCGATATTACCTATACGCTCAACAATCCGTCAAGCTGGCCGACGGATATTCGAAGCCAAATCGAAACGTCCATCGCCGAGGCGGTTGCCCTTTACAACCAACACGGCTCATTTAATAAACACCTGAATATTCAATATAATGCCGGCGTTCCCACGGCCGATGGAAACATTAACGGGTCGATTCAATTCGGCGGTTCGCGAAATACCCGCGTCGCCCTTCATGAAATCGCGCATACACTGGGCGTTGGAACGCACTGGAATTGGCACGTCAATGGGACCTATGCCGCCGCGGCCATTCAGAAATTTGACGGCCCCGGGGCGGTACTTTCCGGCGACAGTATGCATTTCTGGCCGTATGGACTGAATTACGACAATGAAGACGGCTTCATCAATCGGATACGTCATATCCGAATGGTGGCCGCACTGGTCTGTGATATGGGGATTTTGGGGATTGCCGAGGAACCCGCGCCGCAGATTGTTCCTCTCGGCGGGACGGCCGTATTTCAGATTCAGTCGGCCAACGCCCAGGGGTATCAGTGGTATAAACAGGGCAATCCGAACCCCCTGACCAACAGCAGCAAACTATCCGGAGCAACGACATCCGTGCTCCAAATCGACGATGTCAGCGCCGACGATGAAGGGCTTTACTATTGCACGATTTCGCGTTCGGGTTCGGCCTCTCTGAATTCGCGTTCGGCGCGCTTGACGACCGAACGTTTTGTGGCGCATTGGGGATTTGACGGCAATGAATATGATATGCTCGGCAACTATCACGCAGCAGCGGTCGGATCGCCGCAGTACACCGCCGGTATGATTGGACAGGCCATTGAACTGAACGGAACAAGCGACTATGTGGCGCTTCCGTCCGAAGTGGCGGGGATTGCGTTCACCGTGGCGGCGTGGGTCCATTGGGACGGCGGCAATGCCTGGCAGCGTATCTTCGATTTCGGTACAGGCACCTCACAATATATGTTTCTGACGCCGCGATCCGGCAATAATACCCTGCGGTTTGCCATCCGCAGCGGAGTTCAATACCAAAGCGGTGAACAAATAGTGGAAGCCGCCCCACTGCCCGTCGGCCAATGGGTGCATGTCGCGGTGACGCTCAGCGGCAATACCGCCCGATTATATGTCAACGGCGACCCGGTCGCCGTTAATCATAACGTAACCAACCGACCGCACGATTTTGCAGCGAATCGAAATTATATCGGCCGCAGTCAATACAGCACAGATCCTTTGTATAAGGGACGAATTGATGATTTTCGCGTTTACAGCTATGCTTTATCGGCTTCCGAAATAGGGCAAATTGTTTCCGAGCGGTCGGGATTGACGCCGTGGGGTGGTCAGCCGCATCCGATCCCCGGCACAATTCAGGCTGAGCAGTTTGATTTCGGCGGTCCGAACATTGCCTATTACGATACCACCCTCGGCAATGCCGGAGGGGCACTGCGCACATTTGAAAACGTGGACATCTATGCCGTAACCGATCAACAGGGAGCGTATGCCATTGGTGGCATTGAGGATAGCGAATGGCTGATTTACACCGTCAACAGCGCCGCCGCCCAGACGGATGTGTTCGTCCGTGTTGCCTCCACCCAGGCCGGCGGGCAGATTCTCGTCTGGCTGGACGACGACCTGCTGGCGACCG
>DSDR01000139.1 GCA_011048645.1 Phycisphaerales bacterium | reverse complement strand
GTGTATGAACCGGATGGCGATGAATTTTCGGCGGAGTGGACTGTTCTGCAAGCTCCGGGAACCGTCTCGATTTCAGACGAAACCGCCATCGACCCGGTTGTCAGTTTTGACGCCAAGGGAACCTACCGGCTCCGGCTTGCTGCCGATGACGGCGAATTGTCGGATGCCGCTGATGTGACGGTGTATGTGCGCGATCCGGCCGACGACCGGCTGCTGTCGCACTGGGATTTTGAAGGGCTGCCCGATCCGAATATTCTGGTCGATATCGTCGGCGGCTTCAACGGGGTATTCTATCATGATATCCCCGGTACCGAACCGAATGTCGTGGCCGGCCATATCTCGCCGACGGCGGTGGATTTCGGCAGTCAGCAGTATTGGGAAGTGCCCGGCACAAAAGACAATGTGGATCCCAATTACACCACGACCCAAACGGGTTTGACGGTGGCTGTATGGGCCAAGGTCGAAGAATCGCCCATTGGCCCGCCGATGCTGATTGGTTATGATCTGGGCGGCTGGCGATTCCAGATCAATGGCACCCAATGGAATCTGGTGCAGACCGGCATTGACGGCGCTCCGCAGCGAGAAGTGTACAGTGTCCGAGAGGCCTTCCGGCCCGAATGGCAGCATGTGGTCGGGGTCTTTGACGGCGTCAACTCACAGTTCAGGATTTACATTGACGGGTTGCTTGACAATGTCCAGAATCTGCCGTCCGGCTACCGCGTCGGAACCGGTGAAATGCCGTTGCAGATTGGTAACCGGGCCGACGCCGATCGTCCCTGGCCGGGGATAGTGGACGATATCCGGGTGTACAACTACCCGCTCAGTGACGCCGAAGTCGCAGCGCTGGCTGCTGAAGGGGACAGGGCGCCCTTGATCACCGCAGGCGAAGACCAGACTGTTTTCTATACCGGCGAACCGATCCAAATGGAAGGGATTCGTCTTATCGACGACGGTCTGCCCGGCCCGTTGGCATTGCAATGGACCGTGATCTCGGCGCCGCCCGATGTTGATCCGGAAGCGGTTATCTTTCACGATCCGACAGCCGAAGATACCTTGGTGACGTTCCCGACGGTCGGCGGCAACTATGTGCTGCGATTGGCCGGAACCGACGGTGCGGTCGAGGTCGAAGATGAGGTCGTCATTACCCTGTTGATTCCGACGTGTGAAGACGTGATTGCCGCCGGCCTGGCGATGCCCGGCGATCTGAGCGGCCCGGCAGGCGTGCCTGACTGCGTCATCGATCTGTATGACCTGGCCGTGATTGCATCAGGATGGTTGAACTGCAACAATCCGCAGGATGTCGATTGCCTCTGGCCATTCTAAAAACGTAAATCTGTATAACTCAGGATAACCGGGAGCGGCTTGGCCCGATCAAGCCCTCCTGGTTATCCGGTATTGATGTTTCAGCCACGACGATGGGGGTGCTATGCGAAGCTCCTTTCAAATCGAGACGAGAGGTGTTTTTCTGTGTCTGCTGTGCCTTTTGCTGATGGTCAGCGCAGCGCCGAGCATGACGATTATTCTGGTCGCGACCTTGCCCGAGCAAGAGGAGGCGTATATCGAGTTTCTGGAAGAGGTCTTTGGGCCGGAGACGGCGATCACCGCCGGCGCTTATACCGAGCTGGACGGCAATGCCCAGATGCGTGCGGAGCTGGAAGCGGCGGACTTGATTGTCATTGTGCGGCGAACAACAAGCGGCAATTACATTAACGGCACTGAGATTGAAGACTGGAACAGCCTGAGTACGCCGATCTTGTGCCACAGCGCTTATCTGACCCGTCAGAACCGATGGAACTGGATGGCCGGCGACCGGGCGGCTGAAAATCTGACGCATATTCGCGTCGCTGACCCGGACGATCCTGTCTTTGAGGGGATGGGCGTTCAGATGGGCGACGACATTCAGGTGTTTACTTCCCCCACGCCGATCGATGTCCAGGACGACGCCGGCAACGGAATGACAGCGGCCGCTGCGCCGTCCACAGGGCGTGTGTTCATCAGCCGCTGGAGCGATACGGATGTGGTTTACCACGACGGCTCGCCCTATAAACCCGGCGGGCCGCGGTTGTTTTTCGGGCTGTATGAATTTGATTCGCTGGGGCGTTTGACAGAGCAGGGCCGGATGCTGCTCAGGAATGCGCTGTTGTCATTGGCGCCGTCTTATAAGGGGCGCGTCGCGTATTCAGGGGCGGGTCTGTGGGTTCAGCACAGGCCGGCTCGCGCCGCAACGTTCAGTGTGGTGCTCAATGAGCCGCCCTCAGCGCCGGTTCAGGTCCAGGCGACGCCCGCCGTACAGGGCGACCGGCTTTGGCTTGACGGCGCGGCCGGGCCGGCAGAATCGGTGATGCTTGAGTTTTTGCCGTCGAATTGGGATGTTCCTCAGCCGCTTACCGTTCATGCCGCCGGCGGCGCAGGTCAGATCGACCGTGTAACGGCTGAGATTCGATTTGAGCTGCACAGCACCGACCCATCGTTTCACGGTCCCTTGATCATGCCCCTGGAGGTTTCGGTTTTTGACGCCGCATCGAACGCCTGTCCGCCGGCGGACTTAAACGGCGACTGCCGAGTGGATATCCGTGACCTGCTGACGGTTGCGGCCGAATGGCTTTCTGCGCCGGCGCAGTCCGCGATCATCGACGACAGTCAGGTCGTGAACTATCATCATCTGGCGGCCCTGTCCGAAGGCTGGCTTGAACAGGCCGGGCCGGTGATCATCAGTGAATTGATGGCCTCCAACAGCGATACGCTGGTCGATGGCGACGGTCAGGCGTCTGACTGGATTGAATTGTATAATATGACCTCTGTTCCCATCGATCTGGGAGGGTGGTACCTGACCGACAAAGCCGATGACCTGACGCAATGGCAATTTCCCGTCGGCGTTGTCATTGAACCTTACGACTATTATCTTCTCTTTGCCTCGGCCAAAGATGACGCCCTTTATCCCTATATCGACGGCGAGGGGTTTTTGCATACCCATTTTGCGTTGAGCAAGGACGGCGAGTATCTGGCCCTGGTTGCACCGGACGGCCAAACGGTCGTCTGCGAATATGCGCCGCAGTTTCCGCCCCAGGTACAGGATATGGCCTATGGCCTGGCTCAGATGCAGCCGGTGTATTTCGCCGAGGCCACGCCGGGGCTTCCCAACAGTCTTGAGACGTATGAAGGGATTGTCGCCGATCCGATTTTCTCCCATCCGCGCGGCGTTTATGAAACACCGTTTGAGGTGTCTATCACCTGCCAGACGGAAGGGGCCAACGTGCATTACACCCTGGACGGAACAGCGCCGACGCCAACGAGTGCGGTCTATACCGCCCCGCTGACGATCAGCAGCACCGCCTGTCTGCGGGCGGCGGCATTCAAAGACGGGTGGTATCCCAGCGCTGTGGCGACGCAGACCTATGTGTTTTTTGCTGACGTTCCGTTCCAGTCGGCGCCGGAGGACTACCCGACCTCCTGGAGCGGCTATCCGGCGCATTATACGATGACGGCACAAGTGTATGCCGACCCGACCTATGCCGACCAAATGACCGACGCGCTGGCGGCGCTGCCGATCGTGTCCATTGTGACCGACAAAGACCACCTGTTCGACGCCGCTGCGGGCATTTATATGAATCCCGTCCAGCGTACGGTTCTCTGGGAGCGTCCGGTGTCCGTGGAGTTTTTTGATCCGGACGGCGGTCAGACAGGGTTTCAGATTGATTGCGGCCTGCGTATTCAGGGCGGGGCCAGTCGGCAGCCGGCCAATTCGCCGAAACATTCGTTTCGGCTTTTGTTCAAGCGCATTTACGGGCAGGGCAAATTAAATTATCCGCTGTTCGGCGATGACGCGGCGGCGTCATTTGACACGCTCGTGCTCCGCGCCAACTACAACAATTCCTGGTATCATTGGGATCCGGCCCAGCGGCTTGCGACTCAGTATCTGCGGGATCAATGGGCGCGCGACACCCAACGGGCCATGGGACAGGTTTCTGCACATGGTCGCTTTGTGCATCTGTACCTCAACGGATTGTACTGGGGTCTATACAACATCAGTGAACGTCCCGATGC
>DSDR01000376.1 GCA_011048645.1 Phycisphaerales bacterium | reverse complement strand
GTGCGAAACGGCGCCCGCCAAATTGAGTGCACCATCAACGGCATCGGCGAACGGGCCGGCAACGCGGCGATGGAAGAGGTCGTTATGGCGATTCATACCCGCCATGATTTCTTCGAAGGCAACGTAACGACCAATATCAAGACGCAGGAAATCTTCCGCACCAGCCAGCTCGTCTCGCAGTTGACCGGCTTTGTGATTCAGCCCAACAAAGCGATCGTCGGCAAGAACGCCTTTGCCCACGAGTCGGGCATTCACGTGGACGGCATCCTCAAGCACCGCGAAACGTATGAGATTATGACGCCGGAGATGATCGGTCTGAGCGGCTCGCGGATGGTGCTGGGACGGCATTCGGGTCGGCACGGCTTTATCGACCGCTGCCGGCAGTTGGGATACAATCTGTCCGAGCCGGAAATCCAGACGGCCTACGAAAAGTTTCTTGAGATCGCCGACAAGAAGAAAGAGATTTTCGACGAGGACATCGCCGCGATCATCAACGACGAGGTGCGCACCGTGGAGCAGACGTATGTGCTGGAGTATCTGAACGTCACCAGCGGCACGGGGACAATTCCGACCGGCACGGTGCGCATTCGTACCGAAGACGGTAAAGTGCATCAGGCCGCGGCCTGCGGCGACGGCCCGGTGGATGCGGCTTATGAGGCGATTCGTCTGGCGACAGGCCAAAAACCGGAACTGGAGAACTACTCGATGCGCGCCATTACCGGCGGCAAAGAGGCCATGGGTGAAGCCACCGTGCGGATTAAAGACGCCAACGGACGCACCTATATCGGACGCGGCGCATCGACCGACATCGTCGAAGCCAGCGCCAAGGCCTATCTGGACGCCATCAATCGGATCGCGGCGTGCGTCGGGACCAATCACGGCGAAAAAGCGAATTTGTGAAAATTAAAAATCAATAATTAAAGAGCAAAAATCCAGATTAAAAATTAAATAGAACTTGAACCTGAATCGCAGGGCCCTGTTTAATCTTTGATTTGTCATTTTGATTTTTTATTTTTGAGCTTTAATTTAATAAAAGGCTTAGTGCTTGGAATTTAGCGATTGTTTATGATTTCGTGCTTAGAATTTAGGACTTTCTTATGGCAATGACAATAACGGAAAAGATTTTCGCACGGGCGGCGGGCAAGCCGTCGGTTCAGGCAGGCGATCTGGTCAATGCGAAGATTGATCTGGTGATGTGCCACGACGTCACGACGCCGCCGGCGATTTCGATGCTCAAAGCGCACGGCATCGACAAGGTGTTCGACCGGGACAAAATTGTCGTCACTCCGGATCATTTTCAGCCGCCCAAGGACATCAAAAGCGCCGAGCTGCACAAGCGGCTGGACACCTGGGCCAAAGAAAAAAAGATCACCCATTATTACAAGCTCGGCCGCGCCGGCGTCTGCCACGCCCTGCTGCCCGAACAGGGACACATCCGCCCCGGCGAAGTGATCGTCGGCGGCGACAGCCACACGTGTACGTATGGGGCGTTCGGGGCGTTCTCGACGGGCATCGGCTCGACGGATCTGGCCGCGGCGATTGCGACGGGGATTTTGTGGTTCAAGATCCCGGCCTCGATGAAGTTTACACTGACCGGCTCGCTGCCGACGGGCGTCTATAGCAAGGATGTGATGCTGGAGGTGATTCGGCGAATCGGCACCGACGGGGCGCTGTACAAGGCGATGGAGTTCGTCGGCCCGGCGCTGAAGGAAATGTCGATGGAAGCGCGGATGACCATCACGAATATGGCCATTGAGGCCGGCGGCAAAAGCGGCATCATCGCCGTTGACGACGCGACCCGGGCCTATCTGGACGGACGGCTCAAGGACAAAAGCGATTATACCGTCTTTGAGTCCGACCCCGACGCCGAGTATGTCCACAAAGACACGATTGACTGTTCGGCGCTGGAACCGATGGTCGCGCTGCCGCATCTGCCCAGCAACGGCCAGCCGATCAGTCTGTGTGCGGGATTGGCGATGGATCAGTGCTACATCGGAAGCTGCACCAACGGACGAATCGAGGATCTGCGGGTGGCCGCATCGATTTTGAAGGGCAAACAGGTCGCGATTCGCACCATCGTCGTGCCGGCCACGCCGGTGGTCTGGAAACAGATGGTCGATGAAGGGCTGGCCGAGATTTTCTATGACGCCGGCTGCGTCATCAGTGCGCCGACCTGCGGGGCGTGCCTGGGCGGTTTTATGGGCATCCTGGCCGCCGGCGAAAAGTGCATCAGCACGACCAACCGCAACTTCGTCGGACGCATGGGCAGCCCGAAATCGGAAGTGTACCTGGCCAATCCCGCCACGGCGGCAGCGAGCGCCGTGGAAGGCAAACTGGCGGATTGTCGAAACTACCTTTAGGGGAAGCTCTAAATCCTAATTACTAAACCCTAAACAAAGACAAATGACAAAATCTCAAAATGGAAAACAGTATGATCTTGAGGACAGAACGCTTGATTTCGCCAGACGCGTCAGAGAATTCATAAGAAAGCTCAATCGAACATTGACAAACATTGAAGACTGTAAGCAACTCATAAGGTCGTCCGGTTCGGTAGGAGCAAACTATATTGAGGCCAACGAGGCACTAAGCAAAAAAGATTTCCTGATGCGCATTAAAATATGTCGAAAAGAAGCTAAAGAGAGCCGGTACTGGCTGAAGTTGATCAACATAGACAAAAAAGAACTTGAACAAGAAAGAAGTGTTTTGGAACAAGAGGCCTCTGAACTGACACACATTTTTGGTGCAATAGTAACAAAAAGCGGATAATTTGAATTTGAAAAATTAGGGTTTTTTTAGGGTTTAGGGATTAGATATTAGAATTTCTTGAGGATTTTATGGCAAAAGCACATGTATATCAACGCGATCACGTCAATACCGATGAGATCATTCCGGCGCGGTATTTGAATACCGACGATGCAGCCGATCTGGCAAAACACTGTATGGAAGATCTGGATACGGAGTTTGTCAAAAAGGTTCAACCCGGCGATGTGATCGTCTGCGGGGATGACTTCGGCTGCGGCTCCAGCCGCGAGCACGCCGTCTGGGCGATTCAGGGCGCCAAGGTCGGCGCGGTCATCGCCCAGTCGTTTGCCCGCATCTTTTACCGCAACTGCATCAACTGCGGATTTTACCCCATCGAACTGCACGGGGCGCTGGAGAAAATCAACGACGGCGACGAACTGGAGATCGACTACCAAGGGGGGACCATCGCCAACACGACCCAGGGCACAACGATTGCCTTTACCCCCCTGCCGGACTTTGCGATCGAAATCGTCAACGACGGCGGACTCCTGGAACATATCAAAAGGCAAAAGGAAAAAGGAAAAGGGCAAAATGACAGGTGAAAAGGAAAAATTTGTTGCCGCTTTCAAGAAACGACTTTACGCTTTCGTTTTAAAACTGATCGAGTTTCTTGATGTGCTTCCCGATGACAGTATTTCCAGACGCATCAGCGACCAGCTTTTTCGAAGCGGCAGCAGCATTTTGGCCAATTATGTCGAAGGGCAATCTGCAAGCAGTAAAAAAGAATTTACTAATTTTTTGTCGATTTCGCTCAAATCCACCAACGAAAGCAAAATGTGGATGGCTCTTCTGCGCGACAGTAAACGCTCAACACCGCAAAAAACCGCATGGTTTTTGAGCGAATTGGATGAAATTTCGAAAATACTGGCTTCGAGCATCCTGAGATGCAAAGGCAAACGGTAGTTTTACCTTTTTCCGTGTACTTTTGCCATTTGCCTTTTGCCTTTTAACTTAAGCAAATGAAAAATAACTCATATTGAAAGGATAGTCAACGAATGAAGACGTACAAGATTGCGATCATCGGCGGGGACGGCACGGGGCCGGAAGTAACCGCAGAAGCGGTCAAAGTGATGGATGCGGCGGCGGCCAAGTTCGGGTTCAAGGTCGAAAAGACCGATTTTGACTTCGGCGGCGAGCGATACAAACGCACCGGCGAGATTCTGCCGGACGGTGCGGTCGAGGACCTCAAACAGCACGACGCGATTTTGCTCGGCGCGATTGGCCATCCCGACGTCAAGCCCGGCATCCTCGAAAAAGGCCTG
>DSDR01000133.1 GCA_011048645.1 Phycisphaerales bacterium | reverse complement strand
CAATGGCAGGACAGCGGCTTCGGGACTATCTGAAGGCGGGCAAATTTGCAGTGACAGCCGAGCTGACCGGTGGGCCGGGCTATCAAATTGGCCCGTTTGTTCAGTTCCTGAAGGACTGGCAAACATCCGACAAACAATTGCCGCAGGGATTTCACTTTGCCGGCGTTACATTCCCCCAAAACCCCGGCGGCGCGGCCAATCTCGACCCGACCGACGCCCTGGCGGTTATGGAAGCCGGCGGACTGCTGGACGGACTGGATTATATCCCCCATCTCAGTTGCAAGGACAGCAATACCGATGCGCTGATCAGTACACTGGTCGGCTACCGCACGCGCGGCGTCGAAAGTGTGCTGGCCCTGACCGGCGACAAGCCGCTGACGGCCAAAGGCGTCTTTGAGGTCGAATCGGTCGGTTTGCTGGCGATGATTCAGAAACTCAATCGCGACGCGCTGCTCAAGGCCAAGCCCGGCCAATGGGACGCCGTGCATCGCTTTTTTGCCGGGGCGGCGGTTTCGCCGTTCAAGTACACCGAGGCCTCGCTGATGCAGCAGTACTATAAAATGGAAAAGAAAATCGCCGCCGGCGCGCGGTTTCTCATTACCCAGGTCGGCTGGGACTGGAAAAAGTCCGTCGAGCTGATGCGCTACCTGAAGGACAACGCCATCGACACGCCGGTCATCGGCAATGTCTATTGGCTGACCACCCGCACGCCGGCGCCGCGGCTGATGCACGACATCAAGCTGCCCGGCTGTTTCGTCAGCGACGCCCTGCTGGCGCAACTGCAATCCGAAAGCGTCGATGAGCACATTGAACGCGCCGCCCAGCAGACAGCTATGTACAAGGCCATCGGCGCCGCGGGTGTGGACATCGGCGGCGTTCACGATTTTGAGATTTTTATGCGCATCCTGAATCGAGCCGCCGAGATCGGCGATCAGTGGGAACAATATAAGGACAACCTGTGCTGGCCCGCTGAAAAGGCGTTCTATCTGTACGATGACAACGGCAAACAGACGGCGCTATCGGCGCCGAAGAAAAAATGCAATGAACGGTTCTTTGACCTCATGCACCGGGCGATTCTGGACCCGAAGCATTGCGGGTTTCGGGCGTTTCGGGCAACGCTGCGGGCGTTTCGGGCCGACCGCGACGGCAGCTTCAGCAACAAGGCCTTCAACGGCATCGAAAAGCCGATCAAGTACTGGCTGTTCGAATGCAAAGAATGCGGCGATTGCTACTTGCCCGAAAACTTCGGCTATTGTACAATCGGCGGCTGCGAGAAAGGACTGGATAACGCCCCGTGCGGCGATGCAACGGTTGACGGCTGGTGCGGCAACAATCTTGAACGGCTGTGTATCGGCGAAAGAATTTATGATTCCGCCGCCGCAGAACCGAACGGACGCCAGACGCTGCGCCGGCAGATTAACCGCCCGCGCAAGCCGGAACTGGAACATACCAGTTCGATTATCAATTATCTGTTTGGAAAGGATCATACGATGACAACACCGCTGATCGGCATCGGCGAGGCTATTCACGCCTCCATTCCGAAAACGGGACAGGTGATGCGCGAGCTGGACGCCCTCGGCCCGGACGCCTATACCACGTCCAGCGGCCCGCTGGACTATATCCGCGCCCTGATTGAACAGCAGGCCGACGACGGAGCCGCTTATATCGCCGTCAACCTGGACGCCTTCGGCGAGGCCGATCCGCAGCGGGCGGTGCAGATGATGGTTCAGTACGCCCGCCTCGTACGCCGCTGGGGCAAAGGCGTCCCGCTGTGCGCAGACAGCAGCAACGACGACGTGCTCAAGGCCGGACTGAAAGAATGGTACAATACCGATCAGGCCGTCAAACCGCCGCTGCTGAACTCCATCAAGGTCTATACCGCCGATGCGATGATGCCGCTGAAAAAACAATACGACTTTGCCTTCATCGGGCTGCTGGTCAGTGAAGACAAACCCACCGGCCCCGGCGGTTCGCATTCGGTCGAGGAATTGTTCAGGCTGGCCAAAACCCTGTTCGACAAGGCGATGACGTACGGCTTTAAGCCTGGCGAGATATTCTTTGACTCGACCGTCTTTCCGATTGCCATTGATATGCCGATGGAGCCGGGCGTGCCGGGGTACACTTATCGGGCCTTTGAAACCATCAAACGCATCAAAAATGATCCGCAAATGAAAGATTGTCACTGTTCGCTGGGCATCAGCAACTGCTGCCGCGACCTGCCGGGACGCAAGATCGGCATCTGTCGGGCGTATGTCGCCAAGGCGATGGAATACGGGCTGGACGCCGGCATCGTCAACACCGCCCACCGCTACGGCGAAAAAGACCCCGATCCGGAACTGGTCAAACTCATCGAAGCCTACGCCAAACTGGACGGCTCGCCGGAACGACTCAACGAGGCGATGACGCTGATGGGCCAATTCTGCGCCGCGACGCGAAAAGTATGAAGCCGGTTTGAAGCCAGCCTTCCGGAACGTTGGCCACGCAGTTGCGTTTAAGACGGTTTGGCGTGTTGCCCAACCAGCCAGTCGCACCAGGCGTCAAACCCCTGTCCGGTTTCGGCCGAGACCTGCAAAATCGACGCATCGGGGTTAACCGCCTGAATATCGGCCTGCACCCGTTCCAACCGAAACGGGATATAGTCCACCAGGTCAATCTTGTTAATAATTACCACATCCGCTCCTGCAAACGTCCCCGGATATTTGGCGGGTTTGTCGTCGCCTTCCGGCACACTCAACAGTACCACCCGCCCCGATTCGCCCAGATCAAAGGCGGACGGACACACCAAATTCCCCACATTTTCGATGAAAATAACATCTTTTGAAGTCGCGTTCATCGCCTTCAGGGCCGAGGCAACCTGCTCGGCGCTGAGATGGCAGGCCCCTTGTGTTTCGATCTGCACGGCCTCGGCGCCGGTTTCCCGAATCCGCTGGGCGTCGTGGTCGGTGCGAATGTCGCCTTCAATCACCGCCATTTGCAATCGATCGTGCAGCCGACGGATGGTCCGGGCCAGCAGCGTCGTCTTGCCCGAACCGGGCGAGGAAATCACATTCAAACACAAAATGCCGTTTTCAGCAAAAAAGGCTCGATTTTTTTGGGCAAATTGGTCGTTTCGACTCAAAATCTTCTGATTCAATGAAACTTTCATACAAATTCCGTCTTGGTTGTCAAAAGGCGCTAAACGATTAACTCATTGCCGACTTTACGGGCACGCTGCGGTTTGTCAAGGTTGATGTTCAGCGCCATACCGATTTCGACCAGCAGATTCCAGCCCGCACACAGGAACACATACGGATTCAGCGCCCCGGTGTCCGGCACGCGAATTGTCTCAAAACGGGTATCGCGAGCGGCAATGGCCACGACCTTCAGCCCGACGCCCTTGACGAGCACCTCTTCGAATTTTTCTTCCTCATCGGCAATCGGATCGACCACAAACACCACATCCTGCGGGTCCATCACCTCTTCGATGCCGTGAACGGCGTAGGTTCCTTCGAGAAAGTCGCTCTTTTTGCGGGTAATCTCGTTGGTCTTAAGCGTCAATTCCTCGGCCACCCCGTCATTGTAGCCGGCAAAATAAATCGTCGGCGCCGCAGCCGCCGCCTTGACGATGCCCGCGTCAATCGGCTGTGTCAGGGCCGTTTCAATCGTGTCCGCCAGTGCCGCACACGCCAAAGCGTCAATCGACCCGTCGATGTGCCTTACGATGGACTCGTAAAAGAGCGCCTGTTCGACGACGCTTTTTGTCGCTGCAACCGCCTGCTCCCAGCCGCACGTCAGGACAAACGTCTGCGTGCAGGCCTCCTCCAGCAGCGTGCCCGCATTGGCCGTCAGTCCGAACCGATTGACGTTGCCCGCCTCGGCCAGTTTTTTCGCCAGCAGCACCACTTCCTTCGTCCGGCCCGAATTGGACGCACAGAACACCGCAAACTTCGACAGATCGTATTGAAACGCCTGCCGCGATCCTTCGGTGTGCAGACTCACATCCAGCCCCCGCGTCAGCGCCTTGCGAATCGCGTTCTTGGCCGGGAAAATACGGCTGGACCCCTCGCCGGTCATCAGCAGCCGACCGACCGAAGCGAT
>DSDR01000251.1 GCA_011048645.1 Phycisphaerales bacterium | reverse complement strand
TTTTGAGCCGGGCACCGCGCGGTTTATGCCCCGCGACCGGGCCGAGCAGGACCCGAACTTCAAGCAGCTCATCCCTTATGTCATCCTGCGCTGCGGCGACCGCACCCTCAGCTATGTCCGCGGTAAACGCGCCGGCGAGACGCGGCTGGTCGGCAACCGCTCCATCGGCATCGGCGGCCATATCAATCCGGTTGACGAGATGGCCCTGTTCGGCGATCTGCGCGAGACCTATCTGAACGCCGTCCAACGTGAAGTCGAAGAAGAAATTCACGTCAAGGCCCGTTACAACGACCGCATCGCAGCCTTGATTAATGACGACTCCAACGATGTCGGTTCGGTGCATTTGGGCGTCGTGCACCTCTGGACACTGGACAGCGAGGAGGTTGAAAGACGCGAACAGATGATCACCCAGATGACGTTTATGACCACCGACGAACTGCTGGCTGTGCGGGATACGATGGAAACCTGGTCGCAACTGTGCCTGGACGGACTGATCGTAAAAGGGTAAAGAACGCCGCACTATGATGGATGCTGTTCAAAAGGCACTGAGTCGCTATTGGGGCTATTCATCATTTCTGCCGCTTCAGCAGGAAGCAATGGAATGTCTTCTCGGCGGACGCGATTCGGTGGTGGTGCTGCCGACGGGCGGGGGCAAGTCCCTGTGCTTTCAGGCGCCCGCGGTCACTTTGCCGGGGACAGCGGTGGTGGTCTCGCCGCTGATTGCACTGATGAAGGATCAGGTCGATGGCCTGATCCAGTGCGGCGTGCCCGCGGCCCGACTGGACAGCACCCAGTCGCCGCAGGAACACCAGTCGGTTTTAACCGACCTGAAAACCAATCGGCTCAAACTTCTCTATTTGTCTCCCGAACGGCTGCTGAGCAACGGTTTTCCGGAGTTGCTGGCCAATATCCGGATTTCTTTTTTTGCGATTGACGAGGCGCATTGCGTCAGTATGTGGGGGCATGATTTTCGTCCGGAGTATCGCCGACTCGGACAACTCAAACGGCTTTTCCCGCATATTCCAATCGCTGCTTATACCGCCACCGCCACCGAGCACGTCCGAAACGACATCGTCGAACAACTGGGATTGCAAAATGCCAGACTGCTGATCGGTTCGTTTGACCGCTCCAATCTGGTCTATAAGGTCCAGCCGCGAAGTCAGATTATCCGCCAGGTGGGTGAGGTTCTGGAACGTCACAAAGACGAATCCGGCGTGATTTACTGTCTTCGCCGCCGAGACGTTGATGAACTGTGCGTTCAATTGAACGCGCGCGGCTGCCGTGCTGCACCCTACCATGCGGGGATGGCCGACGAGGATCGCAAAATCAATCAGGAACGCTTCATCACGGAAAAAGTTCATATCATCGTCGCCACCATAGCGTTCGGGATGGGCATCGACAAGTCGAATGTGCGTTTTGTGATTCATACCGGTATGCCCAAGTCGCTGGAGCACTACCAGCAGGAAAGCGGCAGGGCCGGACGTGATGGGCTGGAAGCGGAGTGCTGTTTGTTTTACGGCGGCGGCGATTACGGTCTCTGGCAGTTTCTGATGCGCGACTTGCCTGACGAGGCCGCCAAAATCGCCGCGCTTAAACTGTCGGAGATGTATAATTATTGCACCGGCGTCCAGTGTCGGCATCGGGCCATCCTGAACTATTTCGGTCAATCCCTCGATAAAGACAACTGCGGTGCATGCGACGTATGTCTGGGCGAATTGGAGACGGTGGATGACAGCCTTGTAGTCGCCCAGAAAATTTTGTCCTGTATCGTTCGTCTTGAACAGCAATTCGGCGTCGGTTATACCACGCGCGTGCTGCTCGGCTCCAAAGATCAGCGCATCCTCGAAAGCGGCCACGATACATTGAGTACCTACGGGCTGCTGAGCGACCATTCCCGACAGGCCGTGCGCGGCTGGATCGAACAACTCGTCGGACAAGGCTGTATCGAAAAAGTCGGCCAGTACGGCGTTCTGACTGTTACGCCCAAAGGTTGGGCCGTGCTGAGAGGCCGGCACACCCCGCATCTGTTCAAACCCGCCGAAAAACCGGTCAATATCTCGCGCGTCGCGGCCGATTCGTGGCGGGCAGTGGATCGCGGGTTGTTTGAGGCGCTGCGGCAACTCCGTACCCGAATCGCCGCCGAGAATCGCGTGCCGGCGTATCTTGTCTTCGGGGACGCAACGCTGCGCGATCTGGCACGGCAGCGGCCTTCAAAACCGGAGATACTGTTGCGAATCAAGGGCGTCGGCGAGAAAAAATGCAGCCAATATGGCGCAGAGGTGTTGGCTACGATCCGGGATTACTGCCGCGCTCAAGGGCAGGAAATGGATATCCACGGCCCAGCGGTATTGGCCTGTCCGCCGGAAAATCGGAGTGCGGCCCGTCAGACCGCCTTTCAGCTCTTTGCTCAAAAACGTCCACTCAAAGAGGTCGCCCAATCGGTTTGCCGTGCCGAATCCACGACCGTGCAATATCTGGTCGAATACATCGCATACGAACGCATCGTGACACCGCAGCCCTGGGTGGACGAACCGACATTTGCACGAGTCGCCCAGGCCGCCCGGAATTGTGATCTGAGCAAAATCAAGCCGGTCTTCGAACGCCTGAACGGCCAAATCAGCTACGATGCCGTCCGTATCTGCCTGGCCTGCCTGAGAAACCGATAAACATGATCAATTGGGAACATTCGCTCAAGACCGGCGTTTATGTTTGAAAAAACGCTTCGAACAGCGATAATAAGCGACATCAGTCCCGTTGCAGGCACAAACTGCAACGGTCAGTTATAGTATTTGATCAGGACGACAACCATGACGCAGATGATTTTTTCGGCGATGATGCTGCCGGCCGCGGCGCTGGCGGTCTGTGCGGTGCTGACCGCGATGGTGCGGCGGCAGGCGGTGCGGCGGTCATTCGTCGCCCGACCACAGCAGGATCGCTATCATCGCTCAATCATCGCGATGGGCGGGGGGATCGCGATTTTCTGGACGCTGACGGCCTTTCTGCTCGGCGGGGCGGTCGTCGTTCGCTTTGGTCTGGCCCCGGGACATCTGGACGGGTGGCTCTCGGCGAAGCTGCTGGTGCATATCGAAGGATTTCTGGAGAAACTGCCGGATTTAATGGTTGTTCTGGCCGCGGCCCTGGCGCTGCATCTGCTGGGATTGTGGGACGACAAAAAACACCTCGGCCCGTATGTCAAGCTGGCGGTGCAGTTTGCCGCCGCCGTTGTCGCGGCGATCTGGGCCGATGTGCGCGTTGAGATGTTTATCGAAAACAAAGTTATCACGACAATCCTGTCGGTCTTCTGGATTGTGCTGATGATCAATGTGTTTAATTTTCTGGACAATATGGACGGCCTCAGCGCCGGCATTGCCGCCATCGCCGCCGCGGTGCTGATGGCGGCGGCCTTTCGCAGCGGACAGGTCTTTGTCGGTGCGATGGGGTTGGTCTTTTTGGGGACATTGGCGGGTTTTCTGGTGTTCAACTTCCCGCCGGCGACGATCTTTATGGGCGACGCCGGCTCGATGGTAGTGGGCTTTTTCGTGGCGCTGCTGACGCTGCGAACCACGTATTATAATCCCGAGATCGGCACACCGCTGTATTCGGTCTTTATGCCGGCAGTGGTGATGGCCGTGCCGCTGTATGATTTTGTAACGGTTACCTTTTTGCGGCTTCGGCAGGGCAAAAGCCCGTTTGTCGGCGATACCCAGCATTTTTCGCATCGACTCCAGCGCCGCGGCCTGTCTGACCGGCAGGTTGCGCTGACGCTGTATCTGGCAACACTGTGCACCGGCCTGGGCGGCATCATTCTCCAGCAGGTCAGTCCGGTCGGCGCGGTACTGGTGTTTATCCAGACGATATTGGTACTGGTCATTGTCGGCATTCTTGAGGCAACAGCCACATCAAACAACGGACAAAATCTTTGAAAGTTCAAACAACCGGCCATCTGCATAAGAAAGCGGAGCAGAACACCCAGCCGCTCTGGCTGCGGGTTTTCGAGCAGGCGCTGCTGGCGTTGGTCCTGGCCGCGGCGGTGCTGCGGGTAACGGTGATCGAAACGCCGCATGTCGATCCGACGGCT
>DSDR01000369.1 GCA_011048645.1 Phycisphaerales bacterium | reverse complement strand
GCCGTCCTGTTTTTCCCGACTGGGCACCGGGGCGTCGGGGTGCAGCCGAAAGATTTGCCGCGCCAAAAACCGTCCGTACGTATGATATGCGATCACATACCCGATCAAACACGCCAACATTAAAAACAATACGCTCATCAAGAAATCCTCCGCAACAGCATAACCACCGCAAGATTTGAATATCTGACGCTTTTTTACCGCATCGCCGTAACATCAAATTCGAAGAGTTCTTTCTTGGAATTCCTTTTACGCAATACTCGAATGTCAATATTTTTGAATCCGACCTGTTTTAACATTTCGGCAAAGATTTTTTCGGCCGGAACAAGACAGTTATAAAATTTGGAGTTGCCGATAATATAGTGAAGCTTGCCTTTGGGTTTCACTACGGCATGAGCCGAAAGAAAATGTTGCCACATATCTTCAAAATATTTACCGACGTACTT
Source organism: Phycisphaerales bacterium (assembly GCA_011048645.1). Taxonomy (GTDB): domain Bacteria; phylum Planctomycetota; class Phycisphaerae; order Sedimentisphaerales; family Anaerohalosphaeraceae; genus T3Sed10-213. Next base: position 3,640 of record DSDR01000369.1, on the reverse strand, counting down.
TGATAGTAATACCCCTGATTTCCCGTCAGACTGTGCTATGGCGACAAGTATCTCTTCGAGGTAATCCGGAAAGAAAGTTAAAGCGTCTCGCTGCCACTCAGACAGTCGGCTTGTTGCAATACCCCATGTTCCGCCAATTGCCTGCCAATCTAACTCTCCGGCCTCTCGAGCTTCGTTCAAGTAACCCAGCCAATACATATAAGGTCGCAATTCACGGATGTAGGACATTCTGTTTGGGTAGGGCGGCGATGTGATAAGCAGGTCAAATTGTGTGCCGGGCAGTTTTTCCAGCGTTCGGGCATCGCACAGAAATACTTGTGCATCGCCTGATGGGTTATGCGAAGCTGACTCCGTAACAGCTTTTACATAGGTGACAAAGGATGGCTGCTCTGGGTATTCATCCTTCCACAAAAGCGGCTGAATGCTTGCACCCCCGGTGTCTTTAAATGACATCGATTGATGATTGAACGCGGCGTTGGACAGGTCGATAACCATGCGGCAAAAAGCCACAAGAAGTAAATCTTTCACTTCTGCTTGCGGGAACGTTTGCGATTCGATAGCCCCTTTTATGGCGCACAGATAATCGAGACTTGCTTTATCCCACCAACGCTCAATGTTGGCAATTGGCGGAGGGGGGCATGCTATCGCACGTCCTTTCCCTGCCAGAGATTGAATGGCCTCGGCTATTTCTCGAGTTTGGCGCAAGGTGATTGTGCCGTACCGTCGCAACTTTGCCTGGCCAAACCAGACAAGAAAAGGATTAATATCCGTCGAAACAGCTCGATGTCCTTGATAGGCCGCACAGAGCGGGGTGGTGGATGTGCCGCCAAATGGATCTAAAATCGAACACTCATTTTTTTGATCCCGTAAAATAGCGTCCACAACTTTGACCGAATAAGCGGGGGTCAGTCGAAGCCATCCGTGCCGTGCCTGATCGGTATTGTGTTTGAAGGTCAGATCGGATCGCTGCCCGACACGAGCAATGTCAATTGTGGCTTGGTTATTCAGCACGCAATAAAGCCTCCAGTACTGTGGCGACTTCATTACGAAGCTGCCGTGCGTTGCGATTGAAGAAGGCTGCCAAATCGTAGCCAATCACCTGTTTCATGAACGAATAGGTTGAGGAAAAAGGAGAATCAGAACGGATGTCTCCAGTCAAAATAACCCATTTTTCGGTGCGATATCGGTGGAGAATGTCCGAGTCGATCTGATTGGACATAATAATTGCACAGGGCAGATAGGCTTGAGTGTAAGCAGTTGCGGCGTTAGCGATATCGGCATTCTGACGTTTTGAATCTTTACTCTTATACCCTTGACGAACTTCAAAGACGACCCCTTTCAGGCTCTTTGAAATGCTGCGTTCAATATCAAGGTTGTTACAGACTGTTGTCATCCATTGTGCTGTGCGATCCCGCTTGGAGTGGTCTTGGATAGCACTAAGAGGTATTCGCCCATCCAGTGAAAGGCGACGATTTTTCTTGTTGACCCCTAACACTGCATAAGACCATTTAGACTGTTCCTCGGTAAGCCCTAACTCATCCTGAAGTATCTTTCGAAATAAAGCCTCACTGCCAATGCCGATTTGTCTGTAAATACTGGTCATGCCTCCAGCCGCCTTGTGTGCCGCATACATCAGCGGATTGTCGAGGCCGAACCAGGAATAGAAAGGATCGCTTCTGTACACTTTTTGAAAATCTGAAAGACTGCAGCCTGTTTTTCCACCCTGTCCAAGCTTAGGTTTGTAGGATGCGCAAACCCTAATTGGAGACAAAACAGTCTCGATATACACTTTGTCGCGTTTGTTGTCAGTTTTCATTGTTCCATTTGTTTCAGGTAAGGTTGTTTATTCCTTTTTTGTGTACTACGAATTAGCAGTATAACATTTCAGAGAGAACAATCAAAGCATTACAAAAATTTCAAATGCAACATAGCCGTTACGTTCTTTCCGTTCGTTGTCGCAGGAGCAGTCGGATGGGGACTTCTTCCAGTCCGAGCAGTTCGCCCAGTCGATGGGTCAGGAAGCGCTGGTGCGGTTCATCGAACAGGGCGGGCCGGTTGACAAACAGCAGGATGCTGATCGGTCGGACGGCCACTTGCGTCGCGTAGTAGATTTTCGGGACGCCGCGTTTGCTGCGGGCGCCGAAGCGTTCTTCGCTGATGATTTTAATGGCCTTGTTGAGCCGGCCGGTAGGGATTTTCGTGCCGGCCTGCTTGAACAGTTCCGCGGCGATATCCAGCACGCTTTGGATGTTTTTGGCGTCTTTGGCGGTGGTAAAGGCAATCGGGGCGTGCCGCAGACCGACAAGCACCTTGTCCAGATAGTCGGCGTAGTCATCCGAGGCGGCGACGTCTTTGGCCAGATCCCATTTGTTGACGATCAGGATGCAGGGTTTGAATTCATTGCGAACCAGGTGGCCGAGTTTTTTGTCCACCTGCGACACAGGCGTGGTCGCGTCCATCATAAACAGCACCACGTCGGCCCGGCGGATGCTGCGCAGTGCGCGGGTGTAGCCGTAGTATTCGATGTCGTGGGCCATCTTGCCGACTTTGCGGACGCCGGCGGTGTCGATGATCATATACTGCCGGCCGTCTTTTTCGAACAGCACGTCCACCGCGTCGCGCGTCGTACCGGGGATGTCGCTGGTGATGACGCGCTGCTGTCCGACAACGGCGTTGATGAAGGTGCTCTTGCCGGCGTTGCGTTTGCCGACGATGACGATCTTCATCACGGCTTGGGCGGGTTTTTCTTTGGGCAGGTGATCCAGGGCGGCATCGATACGGTCGAGCAGCTCGCCGCGATTGACCAGATTCCTGGCCGAGATGCAGATCGGCTCGCCGAAGCCCAGCCGCACGAATTCCCCGGCCAGCGGCAGCTGTTTGGGGCTGTCGGCCTTGTTGGCCACCGGCATCACGGGCAGGTCGTGCTTGCGAAGCAGTTGGGCGATGCGCGTATCCAGCGGGGTGATCCCCTCGCGGATATCCACCACGAACAGCACCAGACTGGCCTGGCTGATGGCCTGAAAGATCTGGTTTTCGACGTGGCTTTCCAGTGCGTCACTATCGACAATGCCGTAGCCGCCGGTATCGACCAGTTCAAAAAACCGCTCGTTGTACTCCAGAATTGTGCTCACGCGGTCGCGCGTCACCCCGGCCGTCGGATCGACGATGCTGATCATCTGACCCGACAGCGAGTTGAGCAGACTGCTTTTGCCGACATTCGGCCGGCCGATAATTGCCACCACAGGAAGCGCCATAAACCTCTCGAAAAAAATAAAAAACCCTTGATTAGAAACCCGTAATTATACTTGAATAGTTCAGGTTTGCAAAGGACGATGTTCGGCAGATGGCGGAAACCCGGTACAGCAGCAAATTCGCTTGCCAAAGGGGCTGGTTTGCGATATGTTGAGTGGTTTATGGCGGAAAATCCCACAAAAAAATGTCCGTTTTGCGGCGAGCAGATTCTTGCCGAGGCGATTAAGTGCCGGTTTTGTCGTGAGTTTCTTGAAGACGACAACGGCCTGCCGGTTTCGCATCATATCCGGGCCGTGCGTGCCGAACGGCCGTTGGCTCGACCGCCGGAGCCGGAGGCACAAACAGCCGAGCCGGCGGACGATGAAGCGGCGATGGTGGTTTGGCCGTC
>DSDR01000029.1 GCA_011048645.1 Phycisphaerales bacterium | reverse complement strand
TCGGCGTCCCGACGCGCTGACGTTGAAAATACTCCGCCGTCAGGCCGAAGAACCCAATCCGCTGTCGATTCCCCGTCAGCGATATGAGGCAATCCAGGAAGACGCCGTTGCCGGTCTGAGCGATCCCGTCCAGCGGGCCACGGCCATGGCCGATCTGCTTCGGTCGCGCGGGGCATACGACCAGGCTCTGGATGTTCTGAGCCAAGCCGCCGAAACGGCTCAGGACAACAGCGAGATCATTGTCGAACAGTTTGAAATCGCTCTTGAAAGTGAAAACGTCGAAATGGCCGAGCAGCTTCTGCGCGTTATTCGCACGCGAAATCTGGACGGTTGCGAAGGCAACCTTGCCGCGGCCCGCCTGGAGTTGATGAAATCGAATTATTCGCTTGCGCTGCGCCGCGTGGAAGAATGCCTGACGATCAAACCGTTGATGAGCATGGGGTATTATCTCAAAAGCCGCATCTTCGAACAGATGGGCGATCTGGACGCTGCCATTGAAAACAGCCGACAGGCAATGCAGATGGATACACTCAACAGCCTGTACGCCAAACATCACGCCTCGCTGCTGTTTAACCGAAACGTCGAACTGGGATCTCGCCTGACCGTTGAACAGCAAAACGAACTGATTCAGTCCATTACCACGGCGATGTTCCTGAACCCCAACGACGGGCAGTTACAGAGCGTGTATGCCGAGGTGATCAGCGCCCAGTCGCCGGATCGCGCGTTGGCGCTGCGTCAACAGATTCTGCGGCAGCATCCGAGCGCGGCCAACGCCGTGATGCTCGGCAATATGGCGCTGCGGATCGCACAGAATGAGGACGACCCTATCAAAAAAAGCGGCCTTATTGAACTGGCCGGCAAAGCGTTTACCCAGGCGATTGAATTCGATCCGAACAGCGAAAGCGCAAAAGCCGCTTACGCCGATTATCTGAGCCGCACCCAACAAAGCGAAAAAGCCGAAGCGCTGTTGCGCGACGACAGTCACTTGTTGTGGCGGTTTTATTTACAGAGCGGCCAGTTTGAAAAGGCCAAAGAGGTTCTCCTTCAACTTTATCAGGACGCGCCGGACGATGCATCCGTCTTGCGAGGGCTGGTTCTGGCCGCGGAAGGTCTCGGCGATCGCACCGTCCAGAAACAATACCTCGATCTGCTGTCGGCTAAAGACAACGACAAGGATGAACAATTGTGGCTGATTCAAAAATATCTGGACGGCGGATTTGCCGAAGAAGGCGGCAGGCTGCTGACCCGTGTCAAGGAGCAGTATCCCGACGAAAAACTGACCATTCTGATGGATGCCTGGTTAAAAATGACAAACGGCCAGCTTCGCGAGGCGCTGACCCTGACCAACCGTTACCTTGAAATCGACGGCAATAACGCAGGGGCCTGGCGATTGCGCGGGCGCCTGTACCGCCTGCTCAATGAGCCGCGCCGGGCCGTGGACGACCTGCAGCGAAGCAAGAGTCTTTCGGCCAACCCGGCCGTCAGTATGGAACTGGCGGCGGTCTTCAGCGAAATGGGACAGATTGACGCGGCCGTCGGCGAGCTGGTCAACGCTATGCAGCAGCCGCAGGCGCCGCTGCAGATTCGTCTGATGCTTGAATTGCTCTATCAGCGAACCAATCGTCTGAACGATCTGGAACGGTTTTATACCCGGACGATTGAACGATATCCGGATACGCCTTTATGGAGTATGCGCGCCGGGCGCTTTTACTTGTCCAGACAGGATACCGCCCGCGCGGTCAACTATCTCAAACAAGCCTGGGAGGTTCATCGCCGGCATGACTCCAGAGATCCGGTCGCTCTGAATCTTTATCTTGAAGCGCTGAATCAAAACAAGCAATATACCGAGGCGATCAATACCGCCTCGCAATGGGTTGACGGGCCGCTGGCGCCGGTTGCCTATGCGCAAATGGCGCAAGCCCATTTCCATCAGGGACAAATGGACCGGGCCGAGTCGCTGTTTTTCTCGGCTTTGGACAAAGGCGGCGCCGCCGACTGGTTTCAGGATACGGTGCTGTCTATTATGCTCAATACCGTCGGCATGGAATCCGCGGTGCGATGGACCCGGCAGAATCCCGATGCGCTGCCGAGTCTGCTGCTGAGTTATCGTCTCGCTCAGCTCAATGAACAATTTAACCGCGGCATCGAACTGATCGACCGCTGTCTGGCCGAGACCTCCCCCGACCAGCCGAATTGGGGCAATCTGGCGCTGAAAAAAGCCAATCTGCTGGTTCAGGCTTATATGAAAACGGCGGATGCGGATTATATGAATCGCGCGATTGAACTGTTCCGGCAGATTCTGGGGCATTATCCGGAAAATCCTTCGATACTGAACAATCTGGCGTATCTGCTGGCGGTCAATGACCAGCAGCTCGAACTGGCCATGCAATATGCACGCCGCGCTCACCAGCGCGATCCGGGCAATCCTGTTTATCTGGACACCTACGCTTATACACAGTATAAAAACGGACGATCCGAGCCGGCTCGGGAAAATCTGCTGCGGGCGCTGCAGCTTTACGAGGCGAGCCGGGAACCCGTGCCTTGGGATGTGTATAACCATCTCGGCTTGGTGCATGAATCGCTCGGTGAAACAGCGCAGGCGATTGACAGTTTCCACAAGGCGCTGGAGACGGCCTCGGACGTGCCGGAAAAAGAACGAAAACGGATCGAAGAACGAATCGATATACTCAAACAGCAGGCAAATACGTCAATTTAGAAATCGTCTGATTGATGAGGAGAATCGCACATGGATAAGTCAATACAACGTGCCGTCAATACCCCTGTTACGCCGGTCGGTCCGCGTTCCGCGGCGCCGCCGGTCGCCCTGATGGGAGCCACCGGAACAGCGATGACCCCCAAAGAAGTCATGGGCATCCTTCGGCGGCACATCGGGATGATCGTCCTGTTGACGATGCTGGGACTGGTGATCGGCGGAGGCGCGTGGGCTGTGCTTCGCAGGACCATGCCCCGTTACACCGCAAGGACCCACATCGAAGTGATGCCGCCGATCCAGCAGGATCCGACCCAGATTTCATCAGTTCAGCCCAACCGAGACATCTACTACCAGTTCCGCGCAACCAAGGCGGCACAGATGACGCAACAGAATATGCTGCAGGAACTGCTGCGCAACGATACCATTCGCAACACCAACTGGTACCGGCAGTTTACCGAAGCCGATTCGACCGGAGCAGGCGGAGAGGCCGAGGCCGTACGTAAAGCGCTGCGCAATCTGGAACGCAACTTTCGCGTTACGGCGCCGCGGGATTTGACCGTGATCGTCGTATCCATGCGATGCGCCGAGTCGCGCGAAGCCAAGACGATTGTCGATACCGCGGTTCGGCTGTTTTTGACCGAGCAGCGGGAGCAGGCCCGACGCGACATCAGCGCGGAACTGGCTGAACGCAGAAACCAGCGCGATTCCATTCGACGCGCCCTGGACACCATCGAGCAGAGTCTGGAGTCCATTCGCGCCGGCACACGATTTGCGCGGCTGAATCTGACCGGTCGGACCAACTTTCGCGACTATATGGACGATAAAATGGCCGATATCGAGCAGCGATTCAGTTTGTACGACAGCGAACGCGGACGTCTGGAAAGCATCATTGAAACCCTGCGTAACCGCGCCACCGCGCCGGAATTCGATGAGGTCGTGCGCGAACAAATCGAGCGTGATCCGATTGCCCGTCAGATGCGCGCCAACATCGCGACCATGGAGCCGATTCTTGAGCGCCAACTGGCTCGTTTCGGCGGAGAGCATCGCGTCGTCAAAGAAACACGTGCCGCTCTGGAACAAATGCATGCCGATCTGGCGTATCGTCAAAATGAGATTGCCGAAATTTTCCGTCAATCGGACTATCGTAATGCACAAGACCAGATGACCGCCTTGACCCAGCAGCTTGATACCGTTACACGACAGCTACAGGAAGCCCAAAATGAATACAAAGAGATTGACCGCGTTCGCGCCGAATACGCCCGTTATGAAATCCAGCGGGAAGAACAGCAGCGGCTGCTTGAAGAAATGAATATGCTCATCGAAAAACTCAACGCCATGTACAGCGACCCGACCATCCATAAGATGCGCGCCGCCGGACTGGC
>DSDR01000318.1 GCA_011048645.1 Phycisphaerales bacterium | reverse complement strand
GCAATGGTGTTACTGCACGTCGATATAATCGAATTCGATAAGCAGCTTCTTGGCTGCAATCCCCTGTCGCATATCGAAGATGTCAATTTTTCGCGGCATCATTCGATTCAGCCGTGCATTGAATCGCAGGTTGTAGGACTGGGCCAGCCAATCGATATCTTTGCCGTCCGTGAGACGAAGCAGCTCCATCCGTCCGGTCGCAACATTTTGATACACGGTCAGTGTATGCCCAGCACCGACTCTGCCGAGTCGAAACGATTCGTATCGACGTCCTTCGATGCCGACCGATTCACCCGGCGTCAGCCCCGCCGGCTCAAAGCCGCCGCCCGCGGTAAAACTCATATAAAGCAACTCCGCCAGCATGGCATTCATCAGGCCGGCCGGCAGCGATTTCATATACGTCCTGTTCAGGCCGGATGATGAAAATTGCCCCTTGTTGTAGGTACATCGCCACGTTCCTTCCGGCTCTGTGCCCCAGGCATCCATCACCACCGAGGCGGGACAGAAACGCTGCCGCTGGTCGGTCCAATAAGGCGAATCGTTCAGATGATATGTGACCACACAACGGGTTTCAATGCAGTCTTGACGCTGCACGGCTGTTTCATCCGACTGTTGTCGGTTGACCGTGGCACACCCGGCCATCATCATCGCCGCTGTCGCAACAACCATATCATATCTCATACAATTTATCCTTTACTGCGATCAACCATCGTTACATATTCAGCGCAATGCGGAAAAAAGCCCGACGCCGTGTCATCCGGGCCGGGCTTGTTTTTTCCATCATCAGCACTCAAGCTGCGCAAGTTTTTCCAGCAGCGCAAATCGGCGCGCCGCAATCTTTTTGGCCTGTTCGACCAGTTCCTCGGCCACCTGCGGCTTGGACTGCCTGAGCGTGCGGAAGCGGTTTTGCGAAAATGCAAATTCGGCAAAATCCACCGACGGCGCTTTTGAATCCAGTTGCAGCGGATTCTTGCCTTCGGCGCTTCGCCGGGGATCAAACCGGTACAACGGCCAGTGTCCGCTGGCGACTGCCTGCTTTTGCATCTCGTATCCACGAGCCATATCAATGCCGTGCGCGATACAATGCGAATACGCCAAAATCAGCGACGGGCCGTCGTAGCTTTCGGCCTCCATAAACGCCTTGACCGTCTGATTCGGGTTGGCGCCCATGGCCACCGTTGCGACATAGATCCCGCCGTAAGTCATCGCGATCAGCCCCATATCTTTCTTGGGCATCCGCTTGCCGCCGGCGGCAAACTGCGCCACCGCCCCGAGCGGCGTCGATTTGGACATCTGGCCGCCGGTGTTCGAATACACTTCAGTATCCAGCACAAGAACGTTGATGTTGTCCCCGCTGGCCAGCACGTGATCCAGACCGCCGTAACCGATATCATAGGCCCAGCCGTCGCCGCCGAGCACCCAAACACTCTTGTTGACCAGGAAATCGGCCACGCTGAGAAGCTGATCACACTCGCTGCAGGGGTCTTTCTTCAGCGCCGTCTTGAGCTGTTCGACGCGCTGACGCTGCTGTTCAATATCGGCCTGGGTCTTTTGCGTGGTCATGGCTTCCAGCAGCGATTGGGCCAGTGTTTTGTCAATACAGCCCTTTTCCGCTGTTTTCGCGACCAATTCAGCAGCCCAAATCTTGAATTTGTTGACCGCCAGACGCATACCGTAGCCAAATTCGGCGTTGTCTTCAAAGAGGCTGTTCGACCAGGTCGGGCCGCGACCGTCAAACCGCTTGGCGTAAGGCGTCGTCGGCAGATTCCCGCCGTAAATTGACGAACATCCCGTCGCATTGCCGATATACAATCGGTCGCCGAACAATTGCGTCAGCAGTTTGACGTAAGCCGTTTCGCCGCATCCGGCGCAGGCGCCGCTGAACTCGAACAACGGCGGCACCAACTGACTGCCCTTGATACTGGCCAGCTTGAACTTGTTCGGGTCGGTATCGGGAATCGACAAAAAGTAGTTGAAGTTCTCACGTTCGGACAACCGCAGCGGCTCCTGAAGCTCCATATTGATGGCCTTGCGGGAGGGATTGGTTTTGTCCTTGCCCGGGCAGTTGACCACGCAGGCCGTACAGCCCGTACAGTCTTCCGGAGCAACCTGCACCGTAAACTTCATACCGGAAAAATCTTTGCCCTTGGCCTCGGCGCTCTTGAATGTCTTCGGCGCGTTTTCGAGGTGTTCCGGATCATAGGCCTTGATGCGAATAGAAGCATGCGGGCACACCAGCGAGCACTGGCCGCACTGAATACAAATATCCGGCTCCCAGACGGGAATATGCACGGCAATGTTGCGTTTTTCGTATTTCGTTGTGGCCAAGGGAAATTTACCGTCACAAGGCATCTTGCTGACCGGCAGCATATCGCCGCGTCCGGCCAACAGTTCGGCCGTAACATCCTTGACAAAGGCCGGCGCCTCATCCGGAATCGCCGAGGCGATGTGCGTTTTGCTGGTGACCTGGCCGGGTACCTTGACTTCGTAAATCTTATCCAAGGCCGCATCGACAGCGGCGTTGTTCATATTGACCACTTTTTCGCCTTTTTTGCCGTAGCTTTTCTGGATCGCATCCTTGATGGCTTTCACGGCGGTATCCAGATCGATCACCCGGCTGATCTTAAAGAACGCCGTCTGCATAATGACATTGATGCGTGCCCCCAGACCCAGCTCTTCAGCGATACTAAAGGCGTTAATGACATAGAATTTCAGCTTCTTGTCAATGATTTGCTTTTGCACCTCAGCCGGCAGCGTATCCCACACCTCCTCCGGCCCGTGAATACTGGTCAGCAGGAAGACGCCTCCGGGCTTGGCCGCTGAGAGCAGATCGTATTTTTCCAAAAAACTCGGATTGTGGCAGGCCACAAAGTCGGCTTTTTTAATCAGATAAGGACTGCGAATGGGATCATTGCCGAAACGCAGATGCGAAACCGTGATGGAACCGGCTTTTTTCGAGTCATAGACAAAATAGCCCTGGCAGTAATTGTCCGTTTGTTCGCCAATGATCTTGATGCTGTTCTTGTTGGCGCCGACGGTGCCGTCCGAGCCGAGGCCGTAGAACATTGCGGTAAAGGTTTTCTGCTCGGTGTCGAAGGACTCATCCACGTCAAGACTGGTGTGGCAGACATCCTCCACGATGCCGACGGTAAAGTGATTTTTCGGCTGTTTGGCGTCGAGATTGTCAAAAACCGCCTTGACCATGGCGGGCGAAAATTCTTTGGACCCCAGACCGTACCGTCCGCCCACAATAACAGGATAATCACCAAACGGCGCCGACCCATCGGCCATCGCTTCGCCGACGGCCGTGCGAACATCCAGATACAGCGGTTCGCCAATGGAACCGGGTTCTTTGGTGCGGTCCAGCACCGCCAGCTTGGAGACCGTCTTGGGCAAGGCTTTGATAAAGTCGCCGACACTGAACGGCCGGTACAGTCGCACAATCAGCACACCCACCTTCTCGCCCTTGCCGACCAGATAATCAACGGTCTCGTGAACCGTTTCCGCACCGGAGGCCATAATCACAATGACCTTCTCAGCGTCCGGCGCACCGATATAATCGAACAGATGGTATTGCCGGCCGGTAATGTGTGCAAATTTGTCCATCGTTTCCTGGACAATCTTCGGCGTGCCCAGATAAAACGTATTGACGGTTTCCCGGCCTTGGAAATACACATCGGGGTTCTGGGCCGTGCCGCCGATCATCGGACGATCGGGGCTTAAAGCCCGATTCTTGTGTTCGGCCACGAGTTTATCATCAATCACCGCCCGCATATCGTCATACGAAAGTTCTTCAACTTTCTGGACTTCATGGCTGGTGCGGAAACCGTCAAAGAAATGCAGAAACGGCACCCGACTGGCCAGCGACGCCTGCTGGGCGATCAGCGACATATCCATCACTTCCTGCACATTGGACGAGGCCAGCATCGCAAAGCCGGTCTGCCGGCAGGCCATCACATCAGAGTGGTCGCCGAAAATGCTCAATGCCTGGCAAGCCAGCGACCGCGCCGAAACGTGAAACACCGTCGGCAGCAACTCGCCGGCAATCTTATACATATTGGGAATCATCAAAAGAAGACCTTGCGAGGCGGTAAACGT
>DSDR01000330.1 GCA_011048645.1 Phycisphaerales bacterium | reverse complement strand
TTTGCCAGTCCTTCAGGAACTGAACAAACGGGCCAATTTGATAGCCCGGCCCACCGGTCAGCTCGGCTGTCACTGCAAATTTGCCCGCCTTCAGATAGTCCCGAAGCCGCTGTCCTGCCATTGCTTTGTCTCCTGAACTGAAAGTTTTACCTATACTCACTGAATTGTCCGCTGGCTGATGATACCGGTTTTGGGGCCGGAAAAATACCAAAATTACCCGCATTTCTACACTTATCTTGCTGTCCACGGAACATCGAAAGGCAAAAAATATTCAAATTTCGACGGTTTTTTCTTGACTCGTGAACAGTTGTTCATTACGGTGAACGGCCATTCATTTATTACAGATAAGGTTGATATATGGGAAAATTATCCCAAAAACGACAGGCGTTTACCGAGCAATATATTCGGGAGTCGGCGTATGCGGCGGTACTTGAAGTCCTTAAAAAGTATGGACTTGAGAAACTGACCATACAGCGGGTGGCGGCGTCGGCCGGCATCGGAACAGGGACGTTGTATAACTATTTCAAGGACAAAGACGCCTTGCTGGTTTACACTACGGTTCGGCTCTTTGATCAGATTCGCCATCAACAGCGCGAGGCAGTCGAGGCGGCCAGGACGCCGGTCAAAAAGTTGTATGCTCTTTTGGAAGCGACATTTACGTTTTTTTCACGAAATATCGTTTATTTTCGTTTTTTGGATCAGGCGCAAGTCTATTGCAAGATCGATATGGCCGTCAAACACGACCATGTCAATCGGGAAAAGCTGCTGATGTCAAGCATCATTCAAAAGGGAGCCGAGGACGGCCTTTTTAAGGCGGTCAATCCGAAAAAAGCGGCTGATTTTTTCCAGCGTGCCATGGTCGGGACGCTGTGTATGGCGCCTGAACTGGGCGACTTTGACCCGAAGCGCGAGGCCGCGTCTTTGCTGAAGATGTTTCGCGTGTATTTGTCCCCGTCCAACGGGTAAGATCGGGGCACAAGAGGTTCGAAGACGGTGTGTGGCGTGTCTAAAGTGAAAAGGATTATACGATGCTGAACTCTTTGAACTCAAACTGACCAAAGGCCAGTTTGAGAGATCAAAAATCAAAGATTAAAGAGCAAAATTGAGGATTCGCCCTTTCGGGCGGGCCATTTTATGGCCTTTTTAAGAACACTGTAACATCTTTTATGGATTATAGTTATGTCAAAATATAGCCGGTTTTCGGTCAGTTTGAGTTTGAGGTCTTTTTGCGGACCGGCTGTGGCCGGGCTGGCACTGCTGGCCGTGGTCGGCTGTACGGTCGGGCCGGATTATGAGCGGCCTGAGATGGAATTGCCGCAGCAGTGGAGCGGTACGGCGCCGGTCGAGCCGGTTGACGCCGCGGCACTGGAGCAGTGGTGGACGGCCTTTGAGGACCCGGTGTTGACCGAGTTGATTGCCCGGGCCGACGAAGACAGCTTGGATTTACAAGCGGCTTTGGCGCGGATTGAGCAGTCCCGGGCGCAGCGCGCCTACGCCGCCGGCGAGCAATGGCCGGCGGTGGACGCCACGAGCGGTTATTCGCGAAACCGTCTTGGCGCCGGTTTGTTCGGGTCCTCGGATACGGCTGGCGCTGCGATCGGCGACTTTGATTTGTACACAACAGGACTGGATGCGGCCTGGGAGATTGATCTGTTCGGGCGATTGCGTCGGTCGGTCGAGGCGGCCGAGGCGACACTGGAGCAATCCATTGAGGATTATCATGACGTTCGTTTAAGTTTATGCGCCGAGGTGGCGCGAAATTATATTGAACTTCGCACGGCTCAGGCACGGCTTCGATACGCCGCGGCCAATGTTGACATTCAGCGCAAAATGCTTGAGCTGACGCAAAACCGCTACGCGGCCGAGATCGCACCGGAGCTGGATGTGGCCCAGGCGCAACTGATTCTGGCCAACACCGAGTCGGAAATCCCCTCGCTTCGCATTGCCGAGACCGCGGCGATCAATCGGCTGGCGGTGCTGGTGGGTACAACGCCCCACACACTGAGAGCTCAACTGCTTGAGCCGGGTACGCTGCCGGAGATCCAGACGCCGCCGAGAGCCGGACTGCCGGCCGAGCTGCTGCGACGTCGCCCCGATATCCGCAGCGCCGAGCGGGCGCTGGCGGCGCAGACGGCGCGCATCGGACTGGCCGAGGCGCAGCGGTATCCGTCGTTTTCGCTGCGCGGTACGCTGGATATTCAGGCGACGGAGTTTTCGGATGTCGGTCGCTGGTCCAACCGGGCGTTCAGCTTCGGCCCCGGCCTGCGATGGAATTTATTCGACGGCAATCGGCTGCGCAGCCTGGTGGCGGTTGAAGAAGCCCGTACGAAACAGCTTGTCGCGGCGTATGAGGCGACCGTGCTGCGCGCTGTGGAAGAGGTGGAGAACGCCCTGGTCGGTTTGGTTCAGGAACAGCAGCGGGCCGCAGCGCTGCGGCGGTCGGTCCAGGCGGCGCGCGATTCGCTTGAAAAGGTCGAAACGCTCTATCTCAGCGGCCTGACCAACTTTCAGAATGTGCTGGATGTGCAGCGGTCGCTGTCGCAGCAGGAAGATCGGCTGGCTGTCAGCGAGGGGCTGATCTTGCAGCAGGTCATCGCGCTGTACAAGGCCCTCGGCGGCGGCTGGGATGTACAGAACAACCAACAGGAATCATTTCAATAAGGACAGGGTTTATGGCGACATTGAAGAAAATTATTATCTGGCTGATTCTGATTTTGATTGTCGGCGGCTTGGGATACGGAGGCTATTGGTACTGGACTATGCGGCAAAGGGTAAAGGCCATGATTGCTCAATATGCCGCCGGAGGCGGAACAGAGGGTCCGGTTCCTCTGCCGGTTGATCGGTGCACGATCAAAGACATCACTGACTTTCTGGAGTTTACCGGCACGACCGAAGCGGTCAACGTGGTTGAAATTCGTGCTCGTGTGGAAGGCTATCTTGAGCAGATCCACTTTACTGACGGCAGTCTGGTCGAAAAGGATCAATTGCTGTTTACCATTGAGCCGGATATTTATCGCTCCCGACGTGACGAAGCGGCCTCGCGTCTTAAGGCCGGACAAACCGAACTCCAGCGGGCGCGCGAGGATCTGGAGCGTATCCAAAAGGCCGTGCAGACCGGTTCGGTTAGTCGGCAGGAACTGACCCGCGCTCAGGCCGCCTACGATACGGCGCAGGCGCAGGTGCTTGGCGCTCAGGCGGCGCTGGATATGGCCGAGCTGAATTTGAGTTATACCGAGATTCGCAGCCCCATTACCGGTCGCATTGGTCGGCGGCTGGTGGATGTGGGCAATCTGGTCGGCGCACTGGATCGTACCGTTCTGACCACGATTCGACAAATCCGGCCGATTTATGTGTTTTTCCATATCAGCGAGCGCTTACTTGAAGGCGATCTGCTGCGCCGACTGCAGGGCGGCGAGGCTGTCGAACCGCTGTCGCTGTCAGTCGGGCTGCCGCATACGGGCGTGTTTCCCTATTCGGGGATCATTGACTTTGTCAACAATACCGTCGATCCCGATACCGGCACTATTTACGTTCGCGGCCGACTGGCCAACGAGGACGGGTCGCTGCTGCCGGGGATGTTCGTGCGGGTGCGCGTGCCGACGACCGAACGCCAAAACGCCGTGCTGATTCCCGAAAAGGCCGTCAGCACCGACCTGGGTGGCCGGTATGTGCTGATCGTGGATGACGAGGAAAAGCTTCAGCGTCGGGATGTCACGCTCGGTGCGGTGGTTGACGGGCTGCGGGTCGTGACCGAAGGGCTAAACGGCGATGAGACCTTCATTGTCGGCGGATTTCACATGGCGCGACCGGGCATGTCGGTCGAACCCATACACGAAGGCCAAATTCCGCCGGAGATGGTCGAGCAAATGCCCGGCGCACCGCCGATGGTCGAAGATGTGGAACGCGATGAAACCGAGCAGGCGGATTAACCCTCAAGCACACAATGCAAACCGCCAGCGACTTTACAGCAGAAAACTCAACACAGTCAATAGGAAATAGAATATGTTCAGCAAGTTTTTTATCGACCGACCGATCTTCGCCAGTGTCATCGCGATTGTTATTTTGCTGGTGGGGCTGATTAGTTTGCCGCTGCTGCCGGTGGAAAAGACGCCGGACATTAC
>DSDR01000280.1 GCA_011048645.1 Phycisphaerales bacterium | reverse complement strand
GGCCAGACCGCCGATTTTCGCGGATCCATCCGCGACAAGGAAGCCCAGGATCGACTGCACAGTCAGGAAACTGTGGTCAAGTCCGCCCAAACGCGACAGGATGCGGTGGAAATGGCTCGAAAGCGCCTTCGAGAAGGTCGTGTTTCATCGGTCAATGTGCTGGATCTGGCTGATGCGCTGGCGGATTTGGAAACGGAAGAGGGCTACGAGGAAGCCTTTAGTGTGTTGAATCAGTATTATGAGAAGACACGCGATTTTTCGTTCAAACGGCGCGTAGGCGAGCTGAAACTACGCCGACTGCGGTCCCGGATTCGAGCGATTAACGAGCAGCTCAAAAGTGAGCCTCAAAACGCTGAGCTGAAGGAAAAACAGGCTCAACTGACCGCGGCGATGGAGCAGGAAGAACTGGAACATTATCGGCTTTGTCAGGAAAACTACCCGACGGATTTGCGATTCAAATATGAATACGGCCGTTGTCTGGTGCGCGCTCAGCAGTTTGACCAGGCCATTCCGCTTTTCCAAGAGGCTCAGCGCGACGCCAAACTGCGGCTGATTTCGATGGACAAAATCGGATTGTGCTTTCTTTTGAAGGGTTGGCATGAGGATGCGATTGATATTTTTCAAAAAGCCCTTTCGGAGTGTCCCAACCAGGAAAGCCCGGTGGCAAAAGACATAAGATACAATCTGGCAAGAAGTTACGAAGCTTTTGACAGAAAAAAAGAAGCCTTGGAAATGTATCGCAAGTTGGCTCAGGTGGATTTTGGCTATAAAGATGTCGGACAACGTATTGACAATTTGCGAAAAGATGTTACAAAATAGCGTTTCGTCTGTCGGCCCGGATCGATGTCCGGGTACGGGTCTGTATTAACCAACAACAACCAGATTAAAACGTAACGCGAGTACAGGAGTTAAACGTGGCACATTCATTATCGGCCCAAAAACGTGTTCGTCAGAACGCCAAAGCACGGCTTCGCAACCGAGCGCGCAAAAGTATGGTTAAAACCCAGGTCAAACGGTTTGAGCAGATGCTGGCGTCAGGCGATCTGAATGCGGCGCAGGAGCAGCTCCGGCTGCTGACAAAGAAGCTCGACAAAGTGGCATCCACCAGTACGATGCACAAAAACACCGCCTCGCGGATGAAATCCCGCCTGACGCGGCGTTTGAATGCCCTGCGGGAAAAGGTCAGTTGATATTACGGACTGTGTGAATCAGAAATTTCGGCGTCTTGGCGATGGGGTCATATCGGCAAGACGCTTTTTTATTGACCTTGGGTTTTGAAGCGTGGAACTGCTGAAACGACAAATCTTGACGGCGCTGTCCCGTCGGGACTATTCGCCGCAGCCGGCGCGTCGTCTGGCCGAGAGCCTGGGGCTGGGCGGACAAGACTATCCGGCGTTTCAGAAGGCGCTGGAGAGCCTGCGCCAAGACGGTCAGATCGCGCTGGATGCCAAGAAGAATGTGACGCTGCCGCCGATGGGCAACCGCGTGATCGGGACGTTTCGGGCCAATGCTCGCGGGTTTGGATTTATCGTGCCGCTGGAGCCGAATGCGTACGGCGATTTGTATGTAGCGCCGACGGATACGGCCGGGGCGATGAGCAATGATATTGTGGCGGCGCGTGCGGTCAAAAAGGGGATGCGCGACGGCCAGAGACGATATTCAGGCGTTATTCTTGATATTGTCGAACGCGGAGGATCGCGGTTTGTCGGCACGCTCCAGCGCAATGCGGAGACGTGGTACGTCGAACCGGAAGGCAGGGGGTATTTCGCTCCGATTTTGGTGGACGACGCTGCAGCCAGCGGCGCCCGCGAGAATGATAAAGTGGTGCTGGAGATTGTCAGCTATCCCCGTCGCAATGAGCCGGCCACCGGCGCGATCGTAGAGGTCATCGGCAAGGCCGGGCAGTACGATTCGGAACTGCAATCGATTATCGCCCAGTATGATTTGCCGACGGCGTTTCCCGAAAGCTGCCTTGAGCAGGCCCGCCGGGTGACGCAGGACTACGATCCGGACGCGGCCCGGAATCGAGCGGATCTGACCGAGGAAGTCATTATTACCATTGATCCCCCGGATGCGAAAGACTTTGACGACGCGATCAGCCTGCGCAAAGACCGCGAGGGCCACTGGCAACTGGGCGTGCACATTGCCGATGTGAGCGGCTTTATCCCGATGGATTCGCCGCTGGATATCGAAGCGCGAAAACGCGGCAACAGCGTCTATTTGCCGCTGAAGGTGCTGCCGATGCTGCCGGAGGTGCTCAGCAACGGGATATGCAGTCTTCAGCCGCAGCAAAAGCGGTTTGTCAAGAGCGCCTATATTGTATATGACGCTGAAGGCAACGTCTTGGGCACGGAATTTGACAACAGCGTGATTCGCTCTGCGGCGCGACTGACGTATGAGGAGGCTGATCGGATTCTCAAGGGGCACGCAGCCGGCTTTCCGGGACCGGTTGTGGCGCTGCTGAAAGATATGGAGACGCTGGCGCGGGCGATTGAACGCCGTCGGCAAAAGCAGGGGATGCTGCATCTGGACTTGCCGGAGACGGAACTGGTCTTTGACAAGGCCGGTCGGGTGGTCGATGCCGAACCGGCCGATACAAGCTATCCGCACACGATTATCGAAATGTTTATGGTCGAGGCCAACGAGGCGGTCGCGGCGCTGCTGGATCGGTTTGGCGTTCCGTTTATGCGGCGGATTCACCCGGCGCCGGATGCCTTTACCACGAAGAATCTTGCGCGGTTTGTCAAGCTGTGCGGACTCAAGGCCCCGCGGCATCTGGATCGGGCGGCGATTCAGGATTTGCTGGAGGCCGCCCGGGGCACGCCGGCTGAATACGCGGTGAATAGGCACGTGCTGCGCAGTATGCAGCGGGCGGAGTATTCGCCTTTGCATATCGGGCATTTTGCGCTGGCTTCGAAACATTATTGTCATTTTACCAGTCCGATTCGTCGGTATGCGGATCTGACGGTGCATCGGCTGCTGGATTGCTATATTGAAGGACGGCTCAATAAGATCGGACTGGAGGAGGTGCTGCCGGAAGGCGATCTGATCGAGATCGGAAAGCACATCACCTTTACCGAGCAGCAGGCCGATGACGCCGAGAATGAACTCAAGACGGTGCTGATTCTGCAAATGCTCAGCAAACGCATCGGCGACGAGCTGAATTGCGTGGTGTCGGGACTGACCAATTTCGGGGTGTTCGTCCAGTGCACCAAATTCGGCATTGAAGGGATGATTGAGCCGGGGGATTTGGGGATGGATGAATGGAAGTATGATCAGCGCGCCCAAGCAGTCGTCGGGCGATGGTCGGGGCAAAGCGTGCATCTGGGCCAGCCGATGAAGGTCCGCATCGCGGCGGTGAATCTGCCGAGCCGGCAATTGTTTCTGACCCCGGCCGAGCCGCTGGTCGCGTCGCGGCCGAAGCGATTGAAGCCCCAAAAACCACGAGCCAAATCCAAACGTCGAAAACGCTGAGAACAAAACGGCTTCAGGAGGTATAATCGTTGGGCACGATTAAACAACTTTACTGCAATTCCATCATTAACCTCAAATGAAAAGGACAAAATGATGGCAAACGAAAACTGCAAAGGGCATGAATATCATCTGTGCGAGCTGCACCGGCAGGAATTGCATAAAAAGGACCCGGGCGCTTACGCACATCTGGTGCGCGAGCCAAAATATGTCTGTAAAAACTGCGGGCGGGTCGCCGCCGGACAGACCCATCTCTGCGCGCCGGTTCTGCTGGGTACATGGGAAGATTAGGCTCGACGTTACACGGCGGTAAAATGTTGAGCACTGCACAAAGGTGTTTTTGATGCGTAGAGAAAACAGCAGTACCGCTTCAAACAAAACATAAACGGCCTTAAAAGGCATTTTCTGTTTTGGGGGTTGTTCCAAGAGGCGGGTTTTGTATAATAACATGTTTGAATCGAATATAACCCTAATTTGAGGAGAATAGCGATGTGTGATACATGCGGCTGCGGCGAAAAGAGCTTTGAAGCCAAAGTAAGCGAAGTGATTGATTCGATCCGTCCGATGCTTCAAAACGACGGCGGCGATATTGAGTTGGTCGGTGTGGACGCGGACAAAACCGTCAAGGTGCGGCTGCAAGGCGCATGCCGCGGGTGTCC
>DSDR01000310.1 GCA_011048645.1 Phycisphaerales bacterium | reverse complement strand
CCGTCGCTCAAGAGCAACGACGAGGCGCTGGATGTGATTATGGAAGCCATTCAGAAAGCCGGCTACAAACCCGGCAAAGAGATTGCCATCGCGCTGGATCCGGCCTCGACCGAGATGTTTACGAGCGATAAGAAGTATTCTTTCTTCAAATCCGATCCGAAAAAGAAAATCACCGGCAAGGCGATGGCTGAATACTGGGCCGATTGGGTCAAGAATTACCCCATCGTCAGCCTCGAAGACGGCCTGGCCGAGGACGACTGGACCGGCTGGAAAGCCCTGACCGACGCCATCGGCGATACCTGCCAGTTGGTCGGCGACGACCTGTTCGTCACCAACACCAAGCGGCTGGCGACCGGCATTGAAAAGGGCTGTGCCAACTCCATCCTGATTAAGGTCAACCAGATCGGCACCCTGACCGAGACGCTGGACGCCATCAATCTGGCCGCCCGCAATGGCTATACCGCCGTGATGAGCCACCGCTCCGGCGAGACCGAGGACGCCACCATCGCCGACCTGGCGGTCGCCACCGGCGTCGGACAGATCAAGACCGGCGCGCCGTGTCGAACCGACCGCATCGCCAAATACAATCAGCTCCTGCGGATTCACGAAGAGCTGGGCTCGGCGGCACGCTACGGCGGGGAAATTTTCAAGTTCAAACGTTAATTTGCCCGATACTTGACATAAGGCGCAGGCGCAATCGTTGCGTCTGTGCCTTTTTTCATCAAATAAAATATCAACCATCAAAGATAAAAAATGTGGACAGCCCTGCAGGCTGAACTTCCTTACTTTTGCTTTTTGATATTGAATCTTTAATTTTCCATTGACTCGTTTGGCGTTGACAATCCGTTTTCTGTGGTTTTGCCTGTTCTTTACCGTCGGGGCCGGGGCGATGACGCTGGCGATTCTGGCCGAGCCGGAGCTGATGAATTATTATATGAGCCGACGCGCCTTGCAGGAGGTGTACGCCCAGAACGAGCAAATCAAAGAATTGACGGACCAGTACATCGCCCGCATTCAGCTCATTGAACAGGAACCGGCGGTGCTTGAACGGATTCGGGTTCTGGCGTTTAATCAGCCGCTGGAACGCGAGGACACCGTCTTTCCGCGCGGCGACAATCAGCGATTGCGTCAAAAAACGCAAGCTTTGTTTGATATGCTCGAAGCGAAAAACAACACCTCCCCGCCCTTGCCGGCCTGGCTCCAGCGGTGCATCCAGCCCAACATCCGTCGAGCGTTGTTTCTGGCCGGGGCGGCGTTGGCGATGCTGACCTTCATCTTCTTCGGCTCGCCCCGTCAGGTCAGGCAGACCGAACAGAACGCCCGTCGTCAATAGGCAATCTGGAAACTTGTATAGCGCGGATTGACAGGAACTTGATTAACCGTCACATCGCGCACATAACCGCCGAAGTGATCCGTGATTTCTTTCAGACACAAGTCAATGGCGTTGGCCGAGCCTTGCATCAGCGCCTCGACCGAGCCGTCGGGGCAATTCCGTACGAATCCGGTCAGATCGTATTTACCGGCAATCCCGCATGTCGTGTAGCGAAAGCCGACGCCCTGCACTCGTCCGCGAAAAATGACTTCTCTGGCCGTCTGTTCCATCAGTACATGCCCTCCGCAAAGCCGCCTCTGCGGCGCATGACGATTGTCAGCTACTCCATCGGCTGTTGTCCGGCGCCGGTCAGCTCGGCAATTCGGCGTTTGGCGTTTTCCACATTGTCCGAATAGCGGGCCTCCCGTTCGACCGCCAACTGATACAATGCCAGCGCCTCGGACCGCATCTTGAGTCGATGATCCAGAATCATCGCCGCCCGATAGCGTGCCGGATAGGGGGTATTGTCATTCCACTGGAACGCGCGCTGATAATAGACCGCCGCCAGTTCATAGTTCTTCAGATGCTCATAGATTTGCCCGGCGCGATAGGCCGCATCGTCGATCCGCGTACTGGTCGGATACTTGGCGATCAATTGGTTGAAATACTGAAGCGACTCGCGGAGTTTCGCCTCATCAACAATCAGCAGCCCGCCGCCGGCCTCACGAAACAGCTTCATCCCGTCGGCGTAAAGTTGCTCGGCCTGGTCAATCACATCGCGCGCCTGAAGATTGGCCGGCGCCGTCTCGGCCGGCGCCAGATACGTGTATTTGACCATCTGGTTGAACGTTCGCAGCTCAGTCTGCGCCCATTGGCCCTTGGTGTAATTACCGACCGACCGATAATAAGCGATCAGCGATTCCAGCGCCTCGCGATAGGCCTGACGGGTCGCAGCAACCTGCTCCACATAGTCCGCTTCGCCCGCACCGGGGATCAAAAAGCCCTCACGAACCGCTTCCATCGGGGCCGGTTCCACCAGCAAATGGGCGTGGTCGCGCCGCGGATCCCGGCAGCCGGTCGCCAACAGCAACGCGGCAACAACGGCAATCAAACTCATCCTGGCCATACGAAACTCCTTTCGAAAGAAAGTCGTAATTCTCGTCTTTTATGTGCTACAATACCAACTTCCTCCGACCTGTCAAGCCAAAATGCCACGCCGAATAAACGAAAAAAAACCGACCATAGCCGTTGGAGAAGGGGATTTGCCAGGCAGCGCGTCCCAATACGGCAAGCGTTGACAGGATGCTCAAAACGGCTTGGATGCTGGATGGCACGTAGAGGGGTGATGACACACCGACAAAGGACATCGGAGGCGGTCTGAGCCAAACTCCGCAACCGGCGCGTCAGGCACAAATGCAGACCTCTTCGAGGTCCACTTCCATCAGATGTTCGAGATACAGATCAAGATCCTCAATCGTGAACTGATCCAAAAACTCCGGCTTGGCGGTTCGGTTAATCTCGATAATGCACTCGATTATTTCCTGCTTGCTCATACCACGATAACTCCTGTCGGCGTTCGTTTCACGTCCTTGTTAACGCTAAGCATATCGGATAGCCGACGCGAAAATCTTGAATCGCGGATTTTATCGGCGAAACCGGAGCTTGCTACAAGATGTATGAATTGCGATAAGCCCAAACACTACATAAAGGAAGTCGTCGCGGCGAGCCAGACTTACGTCCAATAAAAACCCCGCCGTACGTCCGGAGAGGAAAATTAAAAATTTTAAAATTTATAAAAAAATTTTGAAATTCTCCCCAATGCCTATTTCGCCCGGTTTGCCCCTTTAAGGACAGAGGTAGATTGAATGACAATGCGGTATGCCGATATTATGACACTATCGCAGGAATTTCAAAACCTCAATTCGATCTGTTGTGTCGCACCGGGGCTATAAAAAAGATTTTTTTGCTTGCAATGGCAAGGGGTTATCGATAGATTACAAATTATGAAACAGAGTCGTACAGTTTGTGTTTTTTCAAAAACCGACTTGGTCGGTCGGATTATTCTGCGCCCCTGCGGCGCATAAATTCCCCAAAATAACCTCCCAGAACCCCTCGTTTTTTCAGTTTCCAGTGGAAATATGCGCCCATTTGGGGCATAATAGCCGCTTCTTTTGAAATGATCGGAGAATGACTATGTCAGCGGAAAAGGTGATTATTTTCGATACGACGCTTCGGGACGGCGAGCAGTCTCCCGGTGCGGCCTTGTCAATCAGCGAAAAAATTGAAATCGCCCATCAATTGGCGAAAATGGGCGTGGATGTGATTGAGGCGGGATTTCCCGTCTCCTCGCCGGCCCAGTTTGAGGCGACGCGGCTGTGCGCCGAACAGGTGGACGGACCGGTGATCTGCGGACTGGCGCGAGCCAACCAAAAAGACATCGACGCAGCGGGCAAGGCCCTGGCCTCAGCGGCCAAACGACGCATCCACACGTTTATTGCGACAAGCCCCATCCATATGGAGCACAAGCTCCGCAAGACGCCTGACCAAGTGCTGAAGATGGCGGTTGAGGCGATTCAGATGGCGCGGCAATACACCGATGATGTGGAATTTTCGCCGGAGGACGCCTGCCGCAGCGAGATGAGCTTTTTATATGAGATTTTGTCGGCGGTCATCGAGGCCGGGGCCACGACGCTGAATATTCCCGACACGGTCGGCTATATCATGCCGTATGAGTACGGACAGATCATCGCCAATCTCAGAAAAAACGTCAAAGGCATCGAAAAGGCCGTCCTCAGCACGCATTGTCATAATGATTTGGGCGTGGCGACCGCCAACTCGCTGGCCGG
>DSDR01000327.1 GCA_011048645.1 Phycisphaerales bacterium | reverse complement strand
TGGCCGGCGCGCCTGAAATTGACGTCTGGCCCGATGTCGTTGATTTCGGCGAGGTGGAAATCGGTCAGCAGGCATCCGCTTTTGTCACCGTTGCCAATATCGGCAATACCAGTCTGACGCTTCAGGGACTTGAAATGGTTCAGGGCGATGAACAGGAATTCGGCATTGTGCCCTTGGCGCAGATGCCTGTGACCCTTGAGCCTGATGAAACGATTGAGATTGAGCTGGTCTATACGCCTATGGTCGAAGGGCCTGCCTCGGCGGTCCTGCTGATCGGCAGTGATGATCCCGAGATGCGCGTTAGAGAGGTGTTGCTCGGCGGAGACGGCCTCGCCCCTGAAATACCCGAACTGACGCCCCGTGAGCGAATTGACGCCATCTGCGCGTTTTATATGACGGGTCTGCAAAATGGAACGATTGAAGGCGTCGGTCGCGGCCGTTCCGCTAAAAACAAAACGATCGCGCTGGGGCACATGCTGATCAGCGCCCGCCATTTGATCAACGGCGGTTACGACCGGCTGTCCCTGATCGTGCTGTATTCGGTTGAGAAAAAGACCGACGGCATGCACCGACCCCCTGATTTTGTTGAAGGGCCTTCGGTTCCCGTGCTCAATGAGATGGTCAACGACTTGATTGAAGCCATTCGAAACCAATAAGAAACCAAAAAAACAAACCCGACATCCGTCATGCCCGCCCTTCACGGCGGGCATTTTTTATTCACTCCGCAACAAATCGGGCGATATGTTAGCCCCTTTTTAACCGATTGCTAACATTCTGCTCATCATTGAACGGTATCTTGCCTTCGTCCAAATCAACGCGTGTTCAGAACGGTCTGAACACCGAATAACGTGAATTATTTGACGGAGGTAAACTATGATCAAGACAATGAGCAGGTGGTTGGCCGTGGTGGCGCTGGCGGTCGGTTGGGTCGATGTGTCGCGGGCCGACGAGATCAGTGAACTGCGGCAGCAGCTTCAGGAGCAGTATAATGCGCTTCGCGAAGTTCAGCAGAAACTGATCGAAATCGAGTCGGCCCAAAAACAGCAGGGCCAGGCGGTCAAAAAACTCGAATCGACCGGCGGCGCTGTGATTCCCGAAACGCTGAAATGGGCCGAGAATATCCGCCTCTACGGCGATTTTCGCTATCGCCACGAACAGATCGACGGCGACCGTGTAGATCAACGCGACCGCCATCGCATCCGGGCGCGGCTGGGGCTGAAGGGTACGATCAGCGACGAATGGACGTTTGATTTGCGTCTGGCATCCGGCTCGGACGATCCGACATCGACCAATCAGGATCTGGACGGGGGTTTTTCCAGCAAGGATGTTTGGCTGGATCGTGCATTTTTGACCTATAAGCCGCACGCGATCGAGGGACTGTCGCTGCTGGCCGGCAAGATGAGCAATCCCTTTATGACGGTCGGCGGCAATCAGTTGATGTGGGACAGCGACCTGAACCCCGAAGGCATTGCCGTTAAATATACCGCCAGCCTCACCGATGCTGCGAGCCTGTTTGTCAATGGCGGCGGGATGTGGGTTGAAGAACGCGGCAGCGATACCGATACCAGTCTGTGGGGCGTTCAGGGCGGTCTGATGCACGCCTTCGAAGACCAAAGCAAACTAACCGGCGGAGCGGGTTTTTTCAAATACGGCAACATCAAGGGCAAACCGGCCATCGGCGCCTTTTTGGGCAATACGTCTGACGGCGGGGTGTACGCTTTCGACTATGAGTTGATGGAGCTGTTCGGCGAATATGCGAGCAAGCTGGGCGATGTGCCGTTTACCCTGTATGGCGACTATGTCGTCAATACCGCATCGCGTGTCAGCGCCGATACCGGCTGGCTGGTCGGCGCGACGTATAACAAGGCCTCTGCGCCCGGAACGTGGCAGACGGGTTACGAATACCGCGACATTGAACGGGATGCGGTGTTGGGCCGCTTCAACGACTCGGACTTCGTCGGCGGCGGCACGCACGGCAAAGGCCATAAGTTCAGCTTTAAGTATGCCTTGGCGAAAAATGTGGCGGCCGCGGCAACCTATTTTCTCAATGAGCGTGATGCTGTCGGCGACGGCAAACGCGACGATGCGTATCGGCGGCTCCAATTGGATATCGAGGTCAAATTCTAACACAATGCTAACAATGCGTTAATCCAGACCTAACGAAACAAACATAAAATAGCAAACGAACGAACAAAACGAAAGGAATGCGTATGAAGACTCAAAAAAGCGATTTTACAATCGTGGTGGTGTGTACCGTGATATTGGCGGCCGGCGCTGTCGTGATGGCGTCAGATAAACTCCAGATTGACGGCTCAACGACCGTCGGCCCGATTGCCGACGCCTTTACCGAGGCGTTCAGGGCAACGCATCCGAATATCGCCATTACGGTCAGCAAGACCGGCAGCGGCGACGGTGCGGCGGCGCTGGTGGACAATCGATGCGATATTGCGATGATGAGCCGGTTTATGAAAGAATCCGAATTCAAAAGGGCCGTCGAAAACGGCGTGCTGCCGGTCGCTCACGTGATTGCGATGGACGGCGTGTGCGTCGTGCTGCATCCGTCTAATCCCATCCAGGAAATGACGACCGAACAGGTGCGCGGCATTTACGCCGGCCGGATTACCAACTGGAGTCAGGTGGGCGGCGTCAATCGGCCTATCGTCGTCATCAGCCGCGATACCTCCAGCGGAACGTATGAATCCTTTAACGAAATGGTGATGAACAAAGAGAAGATGGCCGACCACGTCGAGTATGTCAACTCCAACCCGCAGGCCCACGCCCGCGTCCGCAGCACTGAAGGGGCGATTGGGTATGTGGGGATCGGTTTTCTGGATCGTTACGTCAAGCCGGTCAAGCTGGACGGCGTGACGCCCAGCCGCTCGACCATTGCCCGCGGCATCTTTCCGGTCAGCCGTCCGCTGTTTCTGTTTACCAACGGCTATCCCAAACTCGGCTCACCAGCCCATGCGTTTGTGACGTTTCATCTGACCGAGCAGGGACAGGAAATCATCGAATCCAAAGGGTTTGTTCCCCTGACGGAGTATTAAGTGAACAACGGCGCAACCCATCCGAACATCACGCTTGAACCCGACGGCTCAGCGGTGCGGTTTACCCGTCCGCTGAGCCTCAGCGCGTCGCAGGACCTGCGCGGCTATCTCGTCTCGCACGCCGGACGCGGCCTGTTGTTTCTGATCACGTTCTTGTCGGTGGTGGCGGTGCTGCTGATTTTTGCGTTTGTGGTGGTCGAGGCGGCGCCGTTCTTTTTCGGCGGGTCATTCGCCGAGGCGTTTGCCCGGGTGCGCCAGTTCCTGGCGTCCAACAACTGGTATCCGCAGCGGGAACACGACCCGCAGTTTGGGGCATTGGCCATTATCGTCGGCTCGCTGTATGTCACGGCCTGTTCGCTGGCACTGGCGGTGCCGGTGGGGGTGCTGGCGGCGGTGTTTTTGAGCGACATTGCGCCGTTTGGTGCGCGGCAGGTCTGCAAGCCGGTCATTGAGATTCTGGCGGCGATTCCGTCGGTGGCCTACGGCGTCTTTGCGGTGATGGTCGTTGCGCCGTGGATGCAGCGGCGATTCGGGTTTGATACCGGCGCCAACGCCCTGAACGCCTCGCTGATTCTGGCGGTGATGGCGCTGCCGACGATTATCAGCGTGGCCGAGGACGCCCTCTCGGCCATCGGACGAAAGACGCGCGAGGCCTCGTATGCCCTGGGCGCTACTCGCGCCGAAACCATCATCAAAGTGGTTATTCCAACGGCCCACAGCGGCATCATTGCGGCGGTGATTTTAGGGATGATGCGGGCTATTGGCGAAACCATGGTCGTCTGGATGGCCTCCGGCAACGCCGCGCGAATTCCTTCGCCGTGGTGGGATTTGTCGCAGTCGATTCGCACAATGACCGCCACAATTGCCGGCGAGCTGGGCGAAGTGCCCAAAGGCACCGATCATTACCATGTGCTGTTTGCCATCGGCGTGTTGCTGCTGGTCTTTACATTTACGCTGAATTTATGCAGTGAGTATTTTATGGCCAAAGTCAAAAAACAGGCGCAGGGCGGATGATGCGAATGATGCTGCGAAAATGGATGGACCGGTGTTTTACGTCGCTGTCGTCGCTGACGATTGTGCTGCTGGCCGGCGCGCTGCTGCTGTTTTTGATTCCGATGTTT
>DSDR01000324.1 GCA_011048645.1 Phycisphaerales bacterium | reverse complement strand
CGGCCGGCCAGCTCGGCCAAATCGGCGTAACTGATTGTTTTTCCGTAGCTTATCATTTGAAGGGCACGGAGCACATCCCGCTGAAACGGGGTAAAACCGCCCCAATCGATCGGCATACGTGAAAAATCGACCTGTTTGCCCTCAAAATAATCGCAGATCAATCCCTGACAAGTTGAGAGCGTTTTTTCCGGTAAGGTTCCGCCGGCGTCTTCCGCCTGCAAGTATCCGAGCACGGCCTGTTTGTCGGCCATCGGCAGACATGCACATTGCAGGCCCTCGGCAGAGCCGGCTAAACCAAACCACCCCCATCGGGTTTTGAAAATATAAGTGCTCATATTTGAAAGACTTAGTGCAAAAAGGCCGAGTCAGCATAGCGGAATTTTCGAAAAAAATCAAAAAAATTAAATTTGGGTATTGACTTTTGCCGTAAGTAGGACTAAATTATTCCTATATAAACAAGGCAGTCATGATTTGAATGAAGGCGACCTGAAAGAATGGATGTGATACGACGCGATACCGATTATGCCCTGCGGATGACCTCTCATCTGGTCGAGGCGTACCCAACCGGAAAACCGCTTTCAGCGCGGGCGCTGGCGCGGGATAATGCTGTGTCGTATGCGATTGCCTGTAAGCTGCTGCAAAAGCTCTCGGCCGCGGACGTGGTCGTCAGTACGATGGGGCCGCAGGGCGGATTTGCGTTAGCGCGACGACCGGAGGCGATTACTTTTGGACAGGTAATCGAGGCCATACAGGGGCCGGTCAATGTGATTCGCTGTCTGGCGGGCGATTTTCGCTGTCCCTTGAAGGGCGCCTGTCCGGTGCATCAGAAGCTGGGCGATATGCAGCAAGCGATAGACGGATTTTTGGCGGATGTGACGCTGGCGGAATTTACAAAAACGAAAGGAATGCAAAGCGATGAGTCAAGCAAAAAAACGAAACGGAATCCTGGACGCCTGTACGGCTAAGCCGCAGGCGTTGAATGACCTGATCACGTATGCGGCTGATTCGGTGGTCAGCAAGACGCTGGTCGATAAAGACCCCGGCACGGTGACGCTGTTTGCCTTTGACGCCGGCCAGCGGCTCAGTGAACATACCGCGCCGTATGATGCGCTGGTGCAGATGACCGACGGTCAGGCGGTGATTACTATCGCCGGCGAAGAAATGGCCGTCTCGGCCGGGCAGGTGGTCATTATGCCGGCCCATATCCCGCATGCGGTGCGCGGCGATCAAAAATTTAAGATGCTGTTGACGATGATTCGTGCGTGAGGACAGAGAACAGAAGATAGAGACGAAAAACTTTTTTGAAAGGATTGAGACATGTTTTGTTATCAGTGTGAACAAACAGTAGGCGGTAAAGGATGTACGCGCGTCGGTGTATGCGGCAAGGACAACGAGACGGCGCTGTTGCAGGACTTGCTGGTGCACGCGGCCCAAGGAATTTCGATGGTAATGCATCGCGCCGGCAAGCTGGGCGTCCGTGATCGGGAGATTGACCGGTTTATTCTGGAGGCCTTGTTTACGACGGTGACTAATGTGAACTTTGATCCGGTTCGGATTGAAGCGCTGCTCGGCAAGGCCGGGACGCTGCTGGACCGCGCCAAGAGTCATTACCAAACCGCGGCACAGAAAGCCGGTCAGTCCGCTGAATCGCTCGGCGGCGCGGCCGACTGGCAGGCGCCGGCCAACCGCGATGAGATGATGCGCCAAGCCGAAGAACTCAGTATTGCCAAGAAAATCGAAGCCCTCGGGCCGGATGTGTCGGGCTTGCAGGAATTGATTGTCTATGGGCTGAAAGGCACGGCCGCGTATGCCGATCATGCGATGATTCTCGGTCTGGAGGATGACGACGTGTACGCCTTTTTCCATGAGGCGCTGAACTTTTTGACCGAGCCGCAGGCGACTGATGTTGACGCGCTGGTGGCAATGGCCCTGAAGGTCGGCGAGGTCAACCTGAAAGTGATGGAACTGCTGGACAAGGCCAACACCGGAACGTATGGGCATCCGGAGCCGACCGTCGTTCGTATAACACCGAAAAAGGGCAAGGCCATTTTGGTGTCCGGCCACGACCTGAAGGACCTTGAAGAGCTGCTCAAACAGACCGAAGGCAAAGGCATCAACGTTTATACCCACGGTGAGATGCTGCCGTGCAACGCCTATCCGGGGCTGAAGAAGTATTCGCATCTGGCCGGCAACTACGGCGGGGCCTGGCAGGATCAGCAAAAAGAGTTTGATGTATTTCCTGGTGCGATTTTGATGACGACCAACTGTATCCAAAAGCCGCGCGACAGCTACAAAGACCGCATCTTTACGAGCGGGCTGGTGGCCTGGCCGGGGGTTAAGCACATCAGCAATCGGGATTTTTCGCCGGTGATCGAGGCCGCGCTGGCGCAGCCGGGCTTTACCGAAGACGCCGAGGAAAAGACCATTACCATCGGTTTTGGGCACAACGCGGTGATGGGGGTGGCCGATAAGGTCATCGAGGCGGTCAAAGCCGGCCAGATTCGGCACTTTTTCCTGGTTGGCGGCTGCGACGGCGCCAGGCCGGGACGCAGCTACTACACCGAGTTTGCTCAACAGGTGCCCGATGATTGCGTCATCCTGACGCTGGCCTGCGGCAAGTACCGCTTTAACAAGCTGCCGTTCGGCGATATCGGCGGGATTCCGCGGCTGCTGGATGTCGGCCAGTGCAACGACGCTTACTCGGCGATTCAGATCGCCGTGGCGCTGGCCAATGCCTTTGAGTGCGATGTCAACGATCTGCCGCTGACGCTGGTGCTGAGCTGGTACGAGCAAAAGGCGGTGTGCATTCTGCTGACGCTCTTGCATTTGGGCATCAAGAATATGCGGCTGGGACCGTCGCTGCCGGCGTTCATTGGCCCGAATGTACTGAATGTGTTGGTGGAACAATTCAACATTGCTCCGATCAGCACGCCGCAAGAGGATTTGAAAGTGATGCTGGCCAGTTAGGGTCAGAGGTCAGAGGTCAGAAGTCGGAAGACAGAAGTCAGAAGATAGAGGCAGAGGTCGAATGCTGTTCGGCCTCTGGTCTCTGGTTCGTGAACGGTTAACCCGATTCTGTGTATTGCACAGACCGATGGTGTACGATGAAAACATTGAATATCAATCAAAATGAATCGCTGGGGGCGCTGGTGACGCGCTATCCGGCGCTGCGTGCGGTGTTTGAGAAACATCGGCTGGATTACTGCTGCAACGGCCAACAGACTTTGCAGCAAGCTGCTGAGAATGCAGGTCTCGATGTGGCGGCGCTTCAGGATGAGCTGGCCGCGGCGGTGCAGGACGCCGCCGCCGGGACGCCGCCGAAAGACTGGAGCGCCGCCGGCGCCGAGGAGCTGTGCGATTACATTGTTGATCATCACCACGGGTTTATGCGTCGGCAACTGCCGCGCCTGCGAACGCTGTTTGATCAGGTGCGGGCCGCGCACGGCGAAAAGCATGGCGACCTGATTGATGCGCTGCGCGAGGTGTTTGACGGATTGGCCGCGGAAATCGAGATGCATCTGGAAAAAGAAGAACAGATTCTGTTTCCCTATATTACTCAGTTTGAGCGGCATTTGCTGGCCGGTGCGCCGTTGCCCGAAGTGCATTGCGGCAGCGTGCAGAATCCCATCCGTCAAATGGAGTATGAGCACGACAACGCCGGCGCGGCGCTGGACCGGATGCGGCAGTTGACGTCCAACTGGCAGCCGCCCGGCGACGCCTGCGAGAAATTCAAGGCCCTCTATGACGGTCTGGCAGAGCTTGAAAGCGACCTGCACGAGCACATTCATCTGGAAAACAATATCCTGTTTCCCAAGGCCGTGCGGCTGGAAGCAAAGGTATCCCTCTGACATCATAAAGTGAGTTTTGATTATGGCCATACGACATATCGTAAAGATTGACGAAAGCAAATGCGACGGGTGCGGGCTGTGTGTTACCGCCTGTGCTGAAGGCGCGATCCGGATTATCGACGGCAAAGCCCGACTCGTCAGCGAGACCTATTGCGACGGGCTGGGCGCGTGTCTGGGGCATTGCCCGCAGGACGCGATTACCATTGAGCGGCGCGAGGCGGCTGAGTTTGACGAGGCGGCGACCGAGGCGTATCTCAAGACGCTTCAGGCCGACAAAGCTGAGCCTGTATCGCAGCCCAGGCCGGCTCAAGAGGCCGGGTT